>WLHA01000059.1 GCA_009702955.1 Actinomycetota bacterium | reverse complement strand
GTAGTTGATCCATCTCGCGAACCAAACGCGCTGAGGCTGGCGAGAACCAATCCGCAGGCTCAGGTAGGCGGTTCTCAATGACTCGTGTAGCGCCCTCGGCGAGAAGAATGATTGTTAGGAGCCCAGCGCTCCAAGTTAGGAGTATGCGGAGTCTCCCACGGTTTACTTCTTTATGGCTACGCGCTTCGTTACCCGACACGTAATAATCCGGTGCGCCCAACCGCCGCCGCTCCGGCCGCCGACCATGATGCTCCACCAGGATTTCTCACCCAAATATCGTGTCGGCCGATTGAGTCCACGGCGCTAATCGCGAGAGTGAAGGTAAGGGTGGTTCCGCCTGCATTTATCACGACGTTGCTAATGCTGACTCCTTGACCGTCTACGACCGGTAGTGCATCGTCAGCGAACCCAACTCCGGTGAGGGTTACCGTCGGTGCACTGCTTGTAGAGAAGGAGGTGGGCGAGATATTTGAGAGCGAGATGTCGCTAGCAAGAAATCGAAGGAAAGAGTCGGAGGCATTATCTGCATCGCCAGGAGCGTAGGAAGAAGCAGTGTTCCATCCGGCATATTTTCCATCTGCGCTTAACACTGGAGAGTCTATGAAAGCACTTGACTCTGTGAGATTTGGAGCAACATTGGCGCGAGTGTTAACGCCACGCGTGCGATCACGAACTACTAGGTCTGTTCTACCTGCCGTGTCCGATGGGACTGCGTTCGTAGCATCAGTCAGGTATGCAACCATCCGCCCCGACGCACTTATGCGTGCGCTGTACGAGTCGCCATTGAGAATAAATCCGTTGGGGGCGACGCTCACTCGCGTGATACTGAACGATGACATGTCGCGAAGGAAAATATCTTGGGTGGGGCTGGTGTCGGACACGTTCAGGTCAAACTCTGCAGAGGTTGAGGAGAATGCAATAAGCCCCCCATCTCTAGAGATAGTTGGCTGCGTAGCCCCTGCAGCACTCGGCCCTCCCGTTGGCCTGCGCGTAACCCATTCCCAATTATTATTCGATAGTTCGCGTCTGTAAATGTCGCTGCTCTCATTTGTGTCGAAGGAGGCCAAGGGGTCAACCGTCTCATACGCAACGAAACGTCCGTCTCCGCTTATCACAGCGGAGTCGACTCCATCTGGGGGAGAGATGGTGAGAGGCGTGCGGCTAGCGAGGATAGTTGTACCGCCGGTGACGTCGATTACGAATGCATCGGCTATCAAGGCGTAGTTGGTGTATAACGGGCTGACCACGAAGTTGTCGGTATCCGATAGGAATGCGATGCGATTTCCGTCGTCGCTGATACTTGGGCTCCAGGCATCGCCGTTGGCCTCGTCCCCGCCAATTCCAGTCTCCAAGCGAAGGACGGTGTCGGTAGTGGCATCCCAGCGATAGACCTCAGTATTGAAGCTTGCCTTCTCAACCTCCTGGAGGTTGATTGCGTCCGAGGTAAATGCAACGTATCGCCCATCAGCGCTAATTGCAGGGGTATACGAACTGTCGTCGCCGAGAGACCCGCCTGGGGAATGGCTTACGAGTGTAGTTATGCCTGTAAATAGGTCTCGCCGAAATATCTGTGTCGTGGTTCCGGCAGCGAATGCGACGTAACGGCCGTCAGCACTTACTGAGGAAGCTCCATCAACCGCGCCAATCTCCGTACTCGGTGGAGCAATGCTGCTCTGAATAAAAGTCGAGCATGCTGAGACCAAGAGGTCGCTTGCTGTGCAGCCTGAGACGAGGTCAAGTGGGCTTGCTGCGAATCCGCCGACGACATCGACAATTAAGTCGGGGCATCCTCCGCTAGCAAAAATATCTACAGACTGCGATGAGCCAACCTTCACAAGCACGCCGTTAGGGACCGTCTGGCCCGCTACGTAATTTAGGTTCGAAGCAGTTGGGCGTTGAGCCCCCGTTGGGGAGACAGTGATATAGCCCGCTCCGGCTGGCCCGGTTACGGTGACATTGAGTGCAAGCGCTCGTGACTCGGAGGGGACAGCGCTCCCGTCTACACCTGCTGCAGTTAGGTGGTAGGTGCGCGTTCCTCCAACACATGGAACCTGGCCAGCGCTTCGCGAGTCGAGAAGGCGGTACGGGTTTACTCCAAAGAATCCGCCGGCACTCGTTGGGGTACCAGGAGCAAACCAACCGACTACATCAACAACGACATTGGGGCAACCGCCGCTAGCGAAGAGAGAGATCGATCCGGAGGTGCCGACCTTTACAACGGTTCCGTTAGCCACGACCTGATTCGTTGAGTAGTTCAGAGTGGACGCAGTGGGCCGTGACGATCCCGTTGGAAATACTGTTAAGTAGCCAGGAATATTTGGGGTGATCACGGTGACATTGAGGGCTACCGCTGCAGCATCGGCTGGCACTTCCGTAAACGGAACGCCTGCAACTTGAAGATCTCGTGTCGTGTTGATGCAGGGGCCCTTGCCAGCACTGCGCGTATCGAGGAGGCGGTCGGGGGTTATGCCTGTGAGCCCTCCCTGGGCTGGAGACCCCGAGGCGAACCAGCCGACTACATCGACCACGATGTGGGGGCAGCCGGCGTTGGCGTAGAGGGTGACGGCTGCGAACCCCCCGACAGCGACGATCACATTGTTCGGAACGACCTCGCCCGCTGAGTAGTTGACAGAAGACGCTGTGGGCCTTGAGACGCCAGCAGGCCAGACGGTTACAAAGCCGCTCCCCGCGGGGTTAATCACCGTGACATTCAGAGCAACGGCTGCGGCATCTGAGGGGACATCAGATCCGATCACGCCAGCAACTGCCAAGGAGCGCTCGCCAGTGAGGCAGGGCCCGCTCCCGAAGTTACGAGTATCGAGGAGCCGAAAGGGGCTCACCCCGGTAAATCCTCCGGTTGAGGCGGGCGGAATCGCCGCACCAGCCCTAGAGACCTGTAAGAAGGCAGATACTGGTAGGGCTGCTGTGATGGCTATGACAAGGCTCAGCCCTGCTCTGGTCATGCTGGCTAACCGCTGCCCCTTAAACCGCATGCCAGCGCTCCTTGGCTGCTTGCTATTTGAGAAATTCACTCATTTATCCAATCGGCGAGCGTGATAGGGCGAAATCATAACCCTCTGGGAATGGGGTTTGGTCCGCAGGTTCGACCTCCAATTTGGGCCTCTGAGTCATGGCCCGACGGCTTCTTTTTGGCCCGGATTGTGGCGGGAGAATCGGTGCCGCTAGGATGCCACCTCGCTCCCAAGACCATCTTTGTCTTGGTTGTGAACCTCGGCGCTCGGCCTCTCGGCCTTGGCTGCCTTGGATCAAATGCCCGTTTAGATTCCGTCGATAGAGAGTAAGTGGTATTCGTGAAGACCTTCACGCCTAAAGAGTCCGACATTGTTCGCGCTTGGCACGTAATTGATGCAGAGGATGCCGTCTTGGGTCGTCTCGCGACAGAGGTTGCAAACCTTCTGCGCGGTAAGCACAAGGTGATCTGGGTTCCTCATCAGGACACAGGCGATCATGTGATCGTTATCAATGCTGCGAAGCTAGACATCTCGGCGCGCAAAGCAGTCGAGAAGCAGTACTACCGACACTCTGGTTACCCAGGTGGACTTAAGCAGGCATCGCTCCAGCGCATGCTTGACCGTCACCCGGATCGCATTATCAAGCTCGCCGTTCGCGGCATGCTCCCCAAGGGCCCACTTGGTCGTTCGATGCTTCGCAAACTGCGCGTCTACGCAGGGCCAACACATCCCCACGTTGCTCAGAATCCAGTCGAGCGCGCGTTGCCAGCAAGATCCCGTAAGACTTCAAAAGCCGCTTCCTAAAGTAAAGAATTAAGGACTTCAGTTGCCCAAGCCATTGATCCAGACGACCGGTCGACGTAAGGAGGCAGTGGCGCGTGTTCGCCTCCGCCCCGGAACCGGCAAGATCACAATCAACCGCCGTGACATAGAGGCATACTTCCGTATCGCCACTCACCGCATGTCGGCGACCGAGGCACTGCGCCTTACTCAGACTGCAGATGTCTACGACGTTGATGCGACAATCGTTGGCGGTGGAATCAGCGGACAAGCTGGAGCCCTCTGCCTCGGAGTTGCTCGTGCGCTTGTTGCACTTGACCCAGAGTCGCGTGCGCAGCTCAAAAAAGCCGGACTCCTCACTCGTGACGCGAGAGAGAAAGAGCGCCGTAAGTACGGACTCAAGAAGGCTCGCAAGGCTCCGCAGTACTCCAAGCGGTAGTCTCGAAACGCTTCAATTACCCGGCCATGCCTCATCTCCGTTTCGGAACCGATGGCGTTCGGGGGGTCGCTTCTGTCGACCTCACAAAGGAGTTTGTCTATTGCCTTGGCCGCGCTTTGGCGCGCGTTCTCGGCCCAGACCACCTCTATCTAATTGCTCGGGATACTCGCGAGTCGGGGTACATACTCGAGGGAGCGGTATGCACAGGGCTACATCGTGAGCGTGCGCTCTCACTGACCTGTGGTGTGCTGCCGACCCCAGGGCTTGCGCTTCTCGCCCAGGAGAGAGAGGCGGTGGGGGTGATGATCTCCGCTAGCCACAACCCTTGGACTGATAACGGCGTAAAGGTCTTCTCGCTCGGCGGTGGAAAAATATCGGATGAGCAGCAGAGTGCGATCGAGGATCAACTCGAGCAGCTTTTGGACGAGGGCGATGTGCACCTTGATGACATGGCTGCGATTTTGAATCCGGGTTACGCGCCAGGGAGTGCAGATCGTTACGTCGCTCACTTAGTTGATTCACTCAAGGGGCGCTCTCTCGCCGGACTTAAAGTAATAGTGGATTGCGGCAATGGTGCTGCGTTTGAAGTAGCGCCTTTTGCACTGCGCGGACTCGGCGCTGAGGTAACTGTTCTCAACGCTGATCCAAATGGAAGAAACATAAATGACGGATGCGGCTCTACGGATCCCTCTGGTCTGGCGCGTGCAGTTGTTGAACTCCAAGCAGATGCCGGCCTCGCTCTTGATGGTGATGCGGATCGAGTTGTGATGGTCGATGCGTCTGGAGAACTCGTCGATGGAGACAAGATGCTCGCGGTGCTTGCCTTTGATCTTGATGATCAAGGCTTGCTTGCAGAGCGCGGTGTTGCGACAACGGTGATGGCGAATCTTGGGTTGAGGAGAGCATTCGCTACTCGTGGAATCGAGTTGGTGGAGACCCCGGTCGGGGACCGTTATGTGAAGGCAGCGATGGATGAGCGAGGGCTTGTGCTTGGTGGCGAGCAGAGCGGGCATGTGATTATCGGCGCACTCGCCAATACTGGCGACGGAACCCTCACAGGGATCAGCGTGCTTGATGTTATGCAGCGCACAGGGCGTTCTCTCGCGGATCTCGCCTCGGTAGTGGCTAAGGCTCCGCAGGTGCTTCTCAACGTAAAGGTGGCGCGCCGTGAGGAGCTTTTGGATGCTGAGGCTTTCTGGGCCGCCGTCTCGGCTGTTGAGCAGGGGCTAGGGGATAGGGGGCGCGTCTTAGTGCGGGCCTCCGGGACCGAGCCAGTGGTTCGAATCATGGTGGAGGCTCTCGAGCCCGGGGTCGCTGATGCGCAGGCTGAGATCCTCCGGGTAGCACTCTTAGACGCATTGGGCCCCTTAGCCGACTGACGGGCAGCCTCCGGCCGGTAGGCTTAACGATCGCGTGTGTGGAATCATCGCCGTACTCCGGCGCCCCTCTGATCGGCCCATTCCAGGGCTCACCGGCCTCGAGGCCGACCTCGGCCTTGCTCGGGGGCACCTCGAGTCTGCGCGCGCGTTACTTGAGAGCCCAGGAGGAGCGCTCGAGGCCTCAGCTGAGGTCCGTCTCGCTGCTGCACATATTGGAGCTGTTGATCAATCGCTGCGCGGTGTGCCGGGGGCACTAGCGCTCTTAGTGGATCCAATTGCCGCGGCGTCGCTTGAGTCGATGGCGAGTTCGCTAAGGAAGAACATCGAGGCGCTTGAAGCAATCCTTGACGCTGGTTTTGTTGATGCAGACCACCTCGAGGAACTCAATGAGGCTTTGGTTGAGGTAAAAGATGCTCAGTGGGCTGTCAGCAATGATCGCATCAAAACTGCGCGCTCGATTGCTGGACTGCTCAATGGGCTCGACCCTGCAACCAATCATGGAGCGGTGGCAGCGATGCACTCGGTGCAGGTTGCGCTCTCCGCGATAGATCGTTTAGAGGTCCGCGGGCGCGACTCCGCTGGACTCCAACTATTTGTAACAAACCCGGCGCTAGATCTAACCGCGCCTGATGTGCTTTCACTTGTTGCGCAGCGCGCTGACGATCGGCTTTATCGAGGTGGCGCTGTCAGCATCGTTGATGGGGCTCTCGTATTTGTCTATAAAGCCGCTGCAGAGATAGGCGAATTGGGCGACAACGTGGCGGCGCTTAGGGGCAGTATCTCGGAGGATGCGCTCCTTCATCTGGCGATAATGGGTAATAGCGCGCAGATCGCAGTGCTTGGCCACACGCGCTGGGCAAGTGTTGGGATTATCTCCGAGGCCAATGCTCACCCGCTAAATAGCATCGAGGCTGCGGGCGCTGGCTTGAGTGTTGCTGGTCCGTACGTTGCCGCTGCACTAAACGGCGATGTCGATAACTTCCGAGAGTTGATCGAACAGAACTCGCTCTCGATTCCTTCTGAGATAACGACAGACGCGAAAGTGATACCAGCGCTTGTCTCGCGAGCGATCAGTGCGAGCGAAACCTCTTTGAGTAGCGATAGCGACCTCTCGGGTTCACTAGTCGCAGCGTTCGCTAAGACGGTCGCAACCTTTGAGGGCAGCATGGCAATAGCGGCACACTCTGGTGCTGATCCAAATCAACTCTTGCTTGCTCTACGCGGTAGCGGCCAGGCTCTTTACATTGGGCTTGCAGACGACTCTTATGTAGTTGCAAGTGAGCCCTATGGAGTTGTTGAGGAGGCGAGTCAATATGTACGCCTCGATG
>WLHA01000058.1 GCA_009702955.1 Actinomycetota bacterium | reverse complement strand
GCTATCGGCGTATTGCGCATTACGGAGCCGTTCCCAGCGCTCTTTCCGCCGTTGCTTACCTCGGCAGCCCGCGCAGCACCGTCATGAGACTCAGCAGAGAGCGCCTGGCGGGTAAGTATCCCGACATCCTTCGCACTACTTGCCCACGCACGCCAACGCTCCCAGATATCGGCAGAGTTGATTCCGTGGTTCGCTATTAGAGACTCGGCAAGCGCAATCGCCATCTGAGTGTCATCGGTAAATTCACCTGGGCTCCAGCCGCCACCGCCGGTCATCTCCCCAACCTCACCAACAACGCGTTCTGGGAATGTGCTCGAGTAAAGCCCCCCGGCCTTGAACTCGAATGGAGCCCCGAGTGCATCGCCTACGGCGCCACCCACGAACGCTCCGATAGCCCTCTGCGTATTGACCTTATTCTCTGTATCCATACCTGCCCTTTGTTTATGCACGACATGCGCTAACGCACTTAGTTCACTCCGATTTTCGTCAGCGCTTCTTCAACGCAGACCGACGAGCATCTATTCCCTAACGCCTAGGGCCTAAGCCAGTCCTCTAGGAAGTAGACCCTAAAACTTGATCGTCGAGAGGTCTGGCCTCTCTTCACGCGTTCGTTTGATCTCGAAGAAGTGCGGAATCTCTACGAGAGTTAGGTAGGCATCCCAGAGACGCAGTGCCTCCGCAGGGTCTGGCATGCGCGTGATGACTGGTCCGAAGAAAGCATTCTTCTCCTCGTTGTCGTCCACAGCGATAATCGGTATTCCTACATCCGCTCCAGCTAGCCCGGTGGCGATCTCCATTGAGGCTTTGATCGCTTCGTCAAGACTCTCATCGTCAAGAGCGCTAACAAGTGCAGGATCGAGGCCGAGGCCGGAGAGAATCTCGGCAACATCAAACTCTGTTGCGCCTTCATGGTGGATCTTCTTTCCAAACTCGGTATACAGATCACCGATGCGCGCCTCATTGCCTGATTCACGTGCAGCCTCGACAACCCTCAATAAATTGCGGGTGCGCGATACGTATTCGTACATCTCGCTCTCAGGCCCGATCTCGTTTCGGAACATGAGGCTAAATGGGTGCCAGCGCACCTCAAGGTCACGCATCTCGGCTACCGAGCTGATCCAGCGCGAAGTCATCCAAGTAAACGGGCACGCGGGGTCAAACCAAAACTCAACCAACATCTAGAGCTCCTAAATTGAATTAGCAGGCAACAGACGTCGCGCTGATGCATTAAAGATAGCAACTAGCCAGAAGCAACAAGAAGAGGGAGTCGATATATCCCGAATTAAATCAGCTTGCTATTCGACTACTCCTTAGCGGGAGAACATTGCTGCCTGGACCTACGTTGGTTCAGGGTTAAGCATCCATCGAACGAATACGCAGCGCTCCTAAGGCAACGAGGGCAAGCGCAATAGTGGCGCCGTAGAGTGCGCCCACCACAGGCCCCATAAACTCGCTATTACTTGAGATGCTCTGCGCATTTACGTTCGCCATTGAGAAGAGTGGCAACCAGCGAGCCGATCCCTGCACTAATCCGCCGATCAGGCTCTCCACCACTGTGACCCAGACAAGCACAATCACTATCCCCGCGATTGGTTGTCGCACTATGCAGCCAATACCGAAGCCAAATATGCCATTAATGACGAGAATCGCAATTGTGCCGATTAGTACGCGCGCGTTACCTGTTTCGCCGAGGTCAAAAGCATTGCCCCTCATGGAACTAACAATCGCTGCCGCTGCTAGCGATAAAGCGATAAGTGCGACCGCCGCGACGGCAACAGTTGCAATCACCACAACAAGCTTCGCGATAATGACGCGTTCTCTACGCGGGGTTGCTGAGAAGGTTGGGCGAATAGTTGCGAACCTGTACTCCTGCCCGATGATCTGTACGCCAAGCACCATGATGAAGAGAGATGAGATTTGGACTCCAACCAAAGCATTGGAGACGCTCAATGCACCATCTGTGATCGCGGCTGCAATTATCGCTACTCCGACGCAGATAACTACAGAGATAATTGCGAGTACGACTGTTGATCGAACGGTCCGAAATTTGATCCACTCTGAATGAATTTGGGCGATCATGACGCGACCTCGCCATGGTGCTCTGTTTGATACTCCTGGAAACCAGCCGTGAGCTCCAAGAATGCCTCCTCAAGAGTTGAGGTGCGGGGAGAGAGTTCGTGTATCTCGATGTTCTTCTCAAACGCGAGGTGCCCAACCTCTGTAGCCTCCAAACCAGTAACAACAATTCCGTCACGATCCCCCGCTTCACCGTCGCTAACTCTCGCCCCCGTAGAGACGAGTGCTGCGGTGAGCTCCGTTAAATTCGGGGAGCGAACGAAGACCGAGGCACCAGCAGAGTTACTCGTTAACTCCTCAACCGATGTCTCCGCGATTAGTCGTCCGTTCCCAATAATCACAAGCGCACTCGCCATCAACGCCATCTCGGAGAGCAGGTGGCTCGATACGAATACTGTTCGCCCTTGATCTGCGAGGTACGACAAGAAGTTTCGAATCCAGTGAACGCCTTCAGGGTCGAGGCCATTTGCTGGTTCGTCGAGAATCACAATCGAAGGATCACCAAGTAGGGTCGCGGCGATTCCGAGCCTCTGCTTCATCCCAAGTGAAAAATTTCCGACTCGTTTGCCGGCAACCTCAGTGAGCCCCACCATCGAGAGCACCTCTTCGACCCTGCTCTTAGGTATCGAGTTTGAGGCAGCAAGCGCCCAGAGGTGGTTACGTGCAGTGCGCGTTGGGTGCACATACCCTGCGTCGAGAAGAACCCCCACCTCTCGCATCGGTGAGGCAATCTCATTGATGCGCTTACCGTTCAACAGCGCCCCGCCTGAGTTGGGCAGATCGAGCCCCATGATGAGGCGCATGGTTGTCGACTTCCCAGCGCCATTGGGTCCGAGGAAGCCAGTAACTACACCGCTGGCAACCTCAAAACTCAAGGAATCAACAACAGTCTTGCTCCCAAATGCTTTGGTGAGGCCATCGCTCTTAATCACCGGCATTGTCTAGCACCAGACCGCTGAATCTTGTGGGAGACCCCTAACTCTGAATTTTGCTCGCAGCACTGCGATACCTCTGCCCGTATCTGTTTATCCTTAGCGGATGGAAAACACCTCCCCTGCACCCTACGAACGAGATATCGAACTCGAGCTCACAATTCGCGGATTTGGCAATAGCGGAGATGGGATCGCTCGAAACCCTGGGGGTGGCGTGGTCTCAATCCCTGGCTCTATTCCAGGAGAGACGGTGAAGGCCAAAGCATTGGCAAGAAGACGCGGCATTATCCACGCTCGCGTCCTCGAGGTGCTCGACCCCTCGCCCAACCGTGTCGCTCCTCCATGCAGCGAGATCGCTAACGGTTGCGGCGCGTGCCAATGGCAACACATTGATCTCGCGGCTCAGCGCTCCTATAAATATGACCAAATTGCTGACGCTCTCGGTGTAGCGCGAGTTGAAGACCCAACACACGTTTCGCTGCTGCGCCCCATGATCGAACTCCCCCCGACCGGTTTTCGCACAACTCTCCACGCTGCAGTCTCGAATGGACGCGCTGGCCTGCGTCGCTACCGATCACATCGCGTCGTTCCCGTTGAGGAGTGTCTGGTTGCACACCCTCTATTGAACGACTTGATTCAAAATGGCAAGTACCCGGGCGCTACTGACGTGCTGCTCCGATGTGGAGAGCGCACCGGAGAACGCCTAGCGATGCCCGACCCGCTAGATATTCGAATGGTTGTCCCGAGCGACGTGCGCACTGACCACATCCATGAAGAGGCCGCTGGGATGAAGTGGCGCATATCGGCCGACTCATTCTTCCAAGCACGCCCAGACGGGGTTGACGCCCTTGGCGACGCCGTCCGTGACGCTGCCGATGAGATGGGTGAACCAGGGCATGCCCTTGACCTATATAGCGGGGTTGGGGTCTTCGCCGGCGTGCTCGCTCTGCGGGGCTGGTCTGTAACTGCGGTAGAGGGAGACGAAGGCGCTGTTAGAGATGCTGTCGTAAACCTCCGCGGACTAGAGGCCAAGGCGATTCGGGCTGACGTAAACGAGTGGTCCCCGCCGAAGAGTGATCTAGTTGTCGCGGACCCAAGCCGAGCGGGATTAGGGAGCAAGGGCGTTGGCGTCGTGGTTGCAAGCAAGCCCCGTCGCGTCGTGCTCATCAGTTGCGATGCCAATAGCCTCAATCACGATGCTCACCTCTTAGGTAAGGCCGGTTACAAGCTCTCATACGCAACACCTATTGATCTTTTTCCGCACACGTACCACGTCGAGGTAGTAAGCGTCTTCGATAAATAACCGAATCGACGCCTACTACCTCGTGCGTAGTTCTTCAATTAACTGCTAAAGCAAGCCCAGCAGTCTTCTGTCCCTATGGAGTTGTTGGCTCCACTGCTCCAGTGCTGATTCGGTACGTTGCTGTTACTTCACTTACTGCAACGAATCCGTCGCCAGCTTTACCGGTAGTTGCCCCGCCAGCAATGGCAGCGATCGCAGTATCAAGCTCGTCATCCTCGACGAATACTGAGACGAGCAACTTGTGGGCCACGAGCATCTGATACTGGTGACCGCGGTACTCGCCAGTTGCCTGGGGTGAGCTTCCGTGACCACGTACATCAGTGATCGTGAATCCATTTATACCGGCACTCTCAAGCAGCGCTGCTACCTGGCCAAGCCGTTCTGGTCGAATAATTGCTTCGATGCGTTTCACTGTGCTCCCACTTCCTCACGCAGGCTTGCTGCATCTGTTGGTACAAGGTCGATAGGCATTGCGCCATCGGTTGTAAAGAACACCGAACCCTGTGCCTCAAGGAAGTCTGGGTAAGCCAGGGCTCCCATCTCAGGCATGTCAAGGCCAGCAATCTCATCTGCCTCACTCGACCTAAGGCCAATCGTCTTCTTAACAATTACGAAGAAGAGACCAGATGCGAGCGTGCACCAGGCGAGAACCACAACCACTGACACGAGCTGTGCCCATAGCTGGCCTGCATCACCGTAGAAGAGTCCTTTGACTCCACCAGCAACACCGTTCCAGCCTTCGCCGTAGGTTCCGTCAGCGAAGAGTCCAAGAGCAACTAGCCCCCAGATGCCGTTGAAACCGTGAACAGCAACTGCACCGACCGGGTCGTCGACTTTTGCCTTTGACTCCACTACCCATACTCCGAACACAACTACCCCACCGGCGATTGCACCGATTAGAGCCGCTGCCCAAGGAGCAACGAAGGCACATGGCGCTGTAATTGCTACAAGGCCAGCTAGCAATCCGTTACAGGTCATCGAGGGGTCTGGCTTGCCGTACTTCTTCCACATAATGAACATCGTCACCAAGCAACCAAATGCGGAGGCCAAGATCGTGTTCACAATTACAACGGTAAAGCGGAAGTCAGTAGCAGCGAATGTCGAGGCTCCGTTGAACCCCATCCACCCAACTAGCAGAACCATTGTTCCGAGTACCGCCATTGGAAGGTGGTGACCAGGGATTGCACGAGGGTTACCTCGCTTGTCGAACTTGCCGATGCGTGCTCCAAGAATCTTGGCTCCCCAGAAAGCAGCGACACCACCCATGGCGTGCACTACCCCTGATCCAGCGAAGTCAACAGCACCGTGTCCCCACTTCGGACCGAGTGCTCCGAGCTGGGAGAGGAAACCTCCACCCCAGACCCAGTTTCCATAAACGGGGTAGAGGATCATCGAGGCAAACAAACCCCAACAGATAAATGCGGAGAACTTAAAGCGCTCTGCCATTGCACCAGTTGGGATGGTTGCAGTTGCATCCATGAATACCAACTGGAAGAAGAAGAACGCCAAGATTCCAACGTCGTATGCGTGCCCTGTTAGGAAGAAACCAGAGTGGGCAATTACTCCCCACTGTCCAATGTGCGCCTCGGGACCTAACGCTGTAATCCCGAGCCCAGGTAATGCAACCGAGCCGAACATCAACGCATAACCACATACGAACCAACCGACTACACCCAAAGCGAAGATCACCAGGTTCATAAGCATTGTGTGCGCTGCGTTTTTAGCTCGAGTGAATCCAGTCTCAACAAGCGCAAAACCGGCCTGCATAAAGAGGACCAAGATTCCGCCGACCATCAGCCAGACAAAGTTGATAGCCATGTGATCTTTTGCCTGCTGCGTTGCAAGCGTATCGATCGCATCTCGTTTCGGTGTATCTGCCGGATAGACGCTCTCGACCTGTGTCGGAGAGATACCGGTCTTAGCTCCGGATGGATCGCCGTTGTCGGCTACTGCGACCCCGGTCAAGGCCCCGACTAGGAGCATGCTTGATACCAGCGTCATTAAGAGGAGACGTTTCCTAAATACTGGTGTTAACTCGCCCGCCTTTAACCCAGCACGTCGGCGCTGCCGCCGAAACATCGCTGGAGCAAGGAGAGCGGCTGCAAATAATGAAATAACCAACAGACGCAACATTTGGACCCTTCTTCATGGACTTCGAATGAGACACACGCCAAGATGCGCCGTTGCATCCAAGAAGAGTTTGATGTGGATATGTTTCGCCTCATAGCGCGCTCTGTTAACGGAGTATTACGTCATCAGGGAATAGAGCAGGGGCGTAAACCGGTCGAACTCGGGCAAAGGTGGCCAGTAAAAGAGGCCAGTAACAGCTGCCAGAACAAGAGGGCAGTAAAGAGCTGCACCCGAGATTAGGAGGCTGCTGCCTCGAAGCACTCAGCCGCAATGCGGGTCAGCACGAGACCCTGAGCCCATCTGTCCCCTAGTTCCTGTAGTGCACCATCTTCGCTAGGTCCGCACAGGGCATACCCAAACTCCGCGGGTAGCAACTCAGGGGCGAAACCAATCTCCATTCGCGGTGGAGGCACCATGTCGTACTCAACAGTATTGAGGAAACCAGCGAAGGAGCGCTCCCACAT
>WLHA01000057.1 GCA_009702955.1 Actinomycetota bacterium | reverse complement strand
TACCATCAAGACCTTCTCGGCACTCCATACCTAGAGGTTCCCGGCGAGCATTGGCCAATGGATCACCCGCGCCTTGCGTTTGGGCGAAGCGCACTTACAGCCATTCCTTACGACGTCTTCCCCGAGAACTCTGCTCTCCGCTCTCTCTACGAGTGGGACCCGCTACTTCGGTTTATTCAAGCTGCTCTCGGTATCGATGCGCTCTACCGTTACGCGGACCCGATGAGCGCCCTCAACGTTGCTGCGATGCATGACGGAGACGAGCTGGCTTGGCATTTTGATCAGACTGATTTTGTAGTCTCACTTGCGCTCCAGAAGCCCGAAACAGGCGGAGAGTTCGTCTGTGCTCCACTCGTCCGCAGCCCAGATAACGAGAATTACGAATTGGTCGCGTCATGCCTCAATGATGACGAAGGCGCACCAATAATCGTTGTTCCGTTTGAGCCTGGCAGCCTCATGCTCTTCGAAGGGCGCAACTCGCTTCATCGAGTCAATAAGATCAGTGGACCAATCGCACGCCACGTCGCACTCCTCGGATATGACCGCCTCCCTGAGCAGCATGGCAGTGAACTTCTAAAGACAATCCGCTATGGCCGCACGACCTAAACAGGGAGATCAAGATGCAGGAACTATCCAACAAGGTTGCAGTAATTACAGGCGCGGCTAGCGGCATCGGACTTGCCTTGGCTAAGCGCGCTGCATCCGAAGGTATGCGCGTAGTGATGGCCGATATAGAGGCGCCAGCGCTCGCAGATGCCGTTGCCGAGATACAGGCAACAGGTGCCAACGCCATTGGGGTCGTAACTGATGTTGCAAACGAAGCATCTATTCAGGCACTCGCTGATCGTGCCTTTGAGGAGTTTGGAGCGGTTCACATGCTCTGCAACAACGCTGGTGTCTCAGGCGGGGGCGGCCCTAGCTGGGAGATTCCAGACAACGCGTGGCAGTGGACATTCGGAGTCAACCTCTGGAGCGTCGTCTACGCACTACGCGCATTTATACCGCGAATGATCGAGCAGGGCGAAGGACACGTTGTCAACACGGCATCCTCTGCAGGTCTCAAGACCCTTCCGTTTGTTGCTCCCTACGCGGCTACAAAACATGCGGTCGTTGCAATTAGCGAGGCGCTCTGCATAGAGCTTGGAATGTTCGCCCCTGGGCTCGGGGTATCAGTGCTCTGCCCAGGTTGGGTAGATACCAAGATCGCCGACTCCGACCGCAACTGGCCAGCACACCTCGGTGAGCCGCAGACCCCTCCCGAGGGCGGAGATGACATGAGAGAGGTAAGCCGCGGGCTCCTCTCTGCTGGAATTAGCCCTTCAGTAGCCGCAGACGCTGTATTCGCAGCAGTAAACGAAGGGCGCTTCTGGGTCTTCCCCGATGGGATGGGTCCTCGTCTCGCTCATGCACGCATCGACGAGATCGATGGCGGAACGCTCCCGGTCATGACCGAGTTGTTCGACGACACTGACTACGGGCGCACTAACTAACGCGCACTGCTGCTACACAGAACCGGCACTAATACCCGGCACTACTAAAAGGCGATCTGACCCATCTTTCCGGATTGATAATCCTCGAAAGCCTCGATGATCTCCTCGCGCGTATTCATTACGAACGGGCCATACCTCGCGACCTGTTCGCGAATTGGTAGCCCTGCGAGCACTAGGACGTCAGCAGGCTCAGTGCCGCGAGCAGATATCTCTACAGACTCGCCATCTGCGGCGAGTATGACAAGGTCCGACTCGTCAGCATCCACTCCCCCAGCTGTAACTGAGCCGTGGATTACATAGACCATTGCGTTCCAGTCGCGAGGAAGGTCTCCAGAGAACGAACCATCGGTGCCGAGCAATACATGCCAATAGGCAATCGGCGTATGAGTCGATACTGCTGGTTCATTTCCGTCGAACACGCCGGCTATGACTCTTACCAACGTTCGTCCGTCATCGACTGTTACCTCTGGAATCTTCGAGGCAAGGATCTCCTGGTAATGCGGTGGCTTCATCTTCTCTGCAGCAGGGAGATTCACCCAGATCTGGAATCCCTCCATTATTCCGCCGTCGGTCTGAATCTCTTTCGCAGGCATCTCAGAGTGCACAACTCCAGCGCCCGCTGTCATCCATTGAATTGCCCCCGGCCCGATGCGACCCGCGTTCCCCGCTGAGTCTTTGTGCTCGAATGCGCCCTGAAGGATGTAGGAGACGGTCTCGAACCCGCGATGTGGATGGTCAGGTGCACCCTGAGCCTCACCCGGCGCCCAGTCTTGTGGACCCATATGGTCGAGCAGTAGGAATGGGTCAACCATCGAGAGCTGCGAGGTCGGAAATGGACGACGCACCTCAAAGCCAGCACCCTCAGTTGCGTGCACCGAGTGGATTAAGTCTGCGCCGGTTCTTGGTGTAGCCATGAATTTCTCCTTATTTATGTGCCCTCACGGTACCCCGCTCAACATCAGACACAAGCAATAGCGAGCGAGAGAAGCCCCGGACAACCTGTGCCGTAGGCTACGCCGGAATGGATGACATCACCTTTTTTGGCCTGCGAGATCATGAAGAGCCCACACTCTGGAGCTTCGATGTGGAGCGCCGCCTCTGCTCAGGGATTGGAGCACTCTTCGGAGGCGCCGGCCTTGGAGCTGCAATCACTGCACTAGAGCACTACACGCATCGACCAACCGTCTGGGCGACGGCCCAGTTCTTGGAGTTCGCTCTCCCACCAGCAGAGTTAGAGATAACTGTTGAGGAGATGGTGCGCGGGCATCAGGTGAGCCAAGCACGCGCTGTCGGTCGCGTAGACGGCAAGGAAATTTTTACAGTTCAAGCTGCATTGGGTGAGAGGGATGTGCCTTTCTTAGGCCAGTGGGCAGAGCGCCCAGATGTTCCACCGCCTGAGGATTGCGTTGGGCGCGAGATCCCGCCCCACATGCGCGGAACAATTAGCGAGCGTATGGATATGCGCCTCGCAGACGCTCGCGACTTCACGGAGCTCGACGGAGTTCCAGGCACAGGAAGGTGCTCGCTCTGGGTGCGACTCCCTGAGTTCTTAGAGATGTCCGCGGCTGCTCTTGCAATCGTGGGCGACTATGTTCCATTCGGAATCTCGCAGGCGCTCGGGCAGCGTGCAGGGGGAAACAGCCTCGACAACACCCTTAGAATCTGCTCGCGAACTCCAACTGAGTGGATACTCGCGGATGTCCGCATTCACGCAGTGGAGCATGGATTTGGTCACGGATTAGTACACCTATGGGGCGAGGACGGAACTCTCCTCGCCACAGCAAGCCAGTCGGCAATTGTTCGCAAGTTTCGAGAAGACATGATTCAGGAGAACCAGAAATGACTAAGCAACGCTGGGGAGTAACTATCCCGTTGATGGGTGTAACCCTCGCCGATCACCGTAAATACATTGAGGAGATCGCAGAGCTTGGTTTTACGGATGTTTGGTCAAGTGAGGCCGGGGCACATGATGCCTTCACGCCACTCGCCTTGGCCGCCGCATGGACCCCTTCATTGCGACTAGGCAGCGCAGTCATACCGGTTTACACGCGTGGCCCAGCCCTACTTGCGCAGTCGATCGCATCGCTCTGTGAAGCGGCACCAGGCCGAGTAGCAGTAGGCCTCGGAACCTCATCGAACGTAATTGTCTCGCGATGGAACAACATTCCATTCGATAAGCCTTACCAGCGCACACGCGACACGATTCGCTTCCTACGCTCCGCGCTCGCAGGGGAGAAGGTCACAGAAGAGTACGAGACCTTTAAAGTGGATGGATTCCGTCTCGGGTTGCGAGTTAAAGAGCAACCACAGATTCTCGTCGGGGCTCTTCGCCCAGGGATGCTGAAGCTTGCAGGAGAAGAGGGTGACGGGGCAATCGTCAACTGGCTCTCCGCCGATGACGTGAAGGTAGTAGCACCGCTAGTTGGAGCCGAGAAAGAAGTTGCTGCACGTATATTCGTTATGCCTAGCGAGGATCGAGCAGCAGTCCGCGCAATGGGTACCCGCCTAATTGCCGAGTACATGAACGTCCCCGTATACGCAGCGTTCCACGAGTGGATCGGGCGCGGAGAGGCCTTTCGCGATATGTGGGATGCATGGAAAGCCGGCGACCGCAAGAAGGCAACGGAGTCGATCCCAGATGAGGTGCTTGACGCCCTCATTGTCAACGGCTCCCCCGAAGAATGTGCGCAGCACGTCAAGAAATATGCAGCGAATGGCATCACTACGCCCATGCCAATGATGCTTGCCTCGCCAGAGGACACCATGAAGGTTCTTCGTGCCCTTGCCCCAAGTGCATAACGAGCCAAAGTTGCCTCCTCTCTCTAATCGCGTAGTCTGAATCCCTATGGCTCCACAGAGACAGCCCGGCACAACACGCGCACTGATTCTTGCTGCCGCACTGCAGCGATTTGCCGACGAAGGCTTTGCATCCGCGAGCCTCACGGACATTGCATCCGATGTTGGGATTAAACGCCCAAGTTTGCTGCATCACTTCCCCTCTAAAGAGGCTCTGTATCGAGAGGTTTTGATCGCCGAACTAGTCGACTGGACCTCGCTAGTAAACGTTGCGATCGTTGGTGGCAGTGGCGGATGGGAGAAGGCCGAGCGCGTGTTGGTTGCCGCATTCGAGTACTTCGAGGCGCACCCTGCGTTTATTCGTCTCACAAGACGCGAGGCCCTAGGTAGCGGACCGATGCTCTCCGAAGAACTTGGGGAGGTCCTGCGCCCAATGTTCGATAGCGCCGTAGATTTTCTAGAGCGCGAGATGGATGCCGGGCGCTTCCGTCGTTACGACGCCGCGCAGTTCTTGCTTACTGGCTATGGCGCAGTCCTTTCGTACCTATCGGATGCACCTCTCGCCGCAAAACTTCTCGGCATCGATCCCCTATCTCCCGAGGCTCTTGCTGCACGCCGCAGGCACGTATTAGATCTCCTTCGCGGTGCGCTCGACCCCGAGTATCAGTCACAAGACAACTAGCAAGATATTTAGCAAGATATTTAAAGCTGCTCTAGAACTTCAGGCGCTGCTGCCATCTATCTAGCTGCTCAACATCACCAAAAGTCTCAATAGATGAAGGCGCGACTCTCCCGAGAATAAGTAGAAGCAGATCAGAGGCTGTCGCACGCGCCGCTACATCGCCCTTTGCGTGCTCGTGCTTGAACTCCACTCCTTCAGCGCCGAGAGTAATGAGCCACTCGCCGTCGCAGTCTGTGGCGTGCAGGTGAAGCCTCTCCCCTACGCCCCGCAGATCTGTATCAGGTCGAAACGTGAGGTTCTCAAGAATCTCATCTAATCCATCAGCTGCGAGCTGCGGTGCAATCGGGTCTGGATCACCGAACGCACTTTGAACATCCCAGCGGTGGACACCAATTTCGTTGGCTAAGCGCCTAGACCAGAACACTGCATGACTATCAGCTCCCCATGACCAGCAGTCGTCGCTTGGATCCGCTGCGGACATGACAGCAGCCGCTTTAGAGGCGGCCCGCACCAGCCACTCTCCATAATCACTGCGCTCCTCCGGTAGGCCGATATCGAGGCTCCTCGGATCGACACGCTCCGGCCGCTGCTCGACGACAGCCGTGCCCCATACAAATACTGTCCCAATGTGCTTGACGAGCCGACCAAGATCCCACTCTGGGGTGGCGGGCACACTCAACTCTGGAACCGCTTTAACAAATACATCGCGGATCGCTGCCGCATCCGCAGTGAATGAATCTATGTACTCACCGTGACTCAAATTGCCCATAGGACCAAACCTCATCTCTTGGTTTCATACTTCAAAATAGCGTCTCAGAAGACTTCTCGCTCGCCTCTAGTGGGAGCATCAGAGACGAGTCATTATTGCGTGTGTTGTTAACTGCCGTACTTACTTCGTGCCAGGCCACCACATCATCAGGCGCTGGAGCGAGGAGCGCATCGAGTTGGTCCATAGCCGTTGATGCATCTAGCCAAGCATCCCAAACTTCCTCGTCAAGGATCACTGGCATTCGATTGTGAATTGGCTCAATCGTGGAGTTTGCTTCGGTGGTAAGAATCGCGCAAGTACGTAATCGAGCGCTTGCCTCACTGTTATCAGTCGGATCCCGCCACGACTCCCAGATGCCAGCAACTGCGATTGGTTGCCCCGTATTGGCATGGATAAAAACTGGCTGCTTACTTCGTTGCCCATCGATGGCTCGCCATTCATAGAAACCATCGACTGGAATAATGCATCGCCGCGACGCGTAGGCACTCTTGAATGAAGGTTTCTCTTTTACCGTCTCACTTCGTGCGTTAATTAGACGATCACCGATTGCCTTGTCTTTAGCCCACCTCGGCACCAATCCCCAGCGCAGGCGATCAATTACTCGCTCGCCTGCTGGGGTGTTGAGAATAACGGTCACCTCTCTACGCGGCGTGACGTTGTAGTCCGGATCGGCGAGATCCGTTACTACCTCAATAGCCCCGAACTGGGCGAGGAGTAAGGCTGGAGAAGATGCTTGGACGAACCTTCCGCACACGTAACTGAACTCAGGTGCGGTTTGAAGATTGATCAGGGTCTACAAAACGCACGCTTGACCAATGCCCGTTAATCGCACAGACGCGTCCGTCGGAGAGTCCGGCCTCAAGACCAATCTCTTGAACTGGTTCAAAGGTGAGGTCCGTTGCTACACCGGATGTTCGCTTGGGCCATGCAACCCAGAGACTTCCTCCCTCTGCAAGGGAGCGCCTAAAGCCGGGCATGCGTCGCGCAAGTTCAGCGCGCCGTGTTGCGAAGAAAACAATTACATCCGCACGGCCACGCGCATTGGATCGCACCTCAACACTCGCGGGGAGCTTTCCAAGTTCGCGAGCGAATCCAGGCGGGCAAGAAATCAACGCAACCACTGCATCCTCTTTGATCCCTAATTTTTTCGGGAGAGATGTTGTCGATTGACTCTTAGG
>WLHA01000056.1 GCA_009702955.1 Actinomycetota bacterium | reverse complement strand
CCTCTTCTCCATTGAGGAGGGCGCAGAGGTAGCGCTCGAGAGAGCACGTGCAGCAGGTATCGAGCACTTCGTCTGCGTTGGTACAGACCTTGCTACCTCTGAGGCCTGTGTTGCACTTGCAACGGCTCATTCCGATGTAACTGCAACAGTTGGGCTGCACCCTCATGATGCGGTGAACCTCGGCAGGGAGTTGGAGCAACTCGATGAACTCTCTCGCCACGCTGAGGTAGTCGGGATTGGAGAGGCTGGCTTCGACCTCTTCTACGAGCACTCCTCACACTCCGAGCAGGAGGAGGCATTTAGATGGCAGGTCTCCCTCGCCAAATCCCTTGGGAAGAGTCTTGTGATTCACTCCCGCGACGCATGGGATGACACATTCCGGGTGCTTGAGACCGAGGGTGTCCCGGAGAGGACAATCTTTCATTGCTTCACCGGTGGGCCGGAAGAAGCGGAGCGAGCCCTCGCCCTTGGTTGCTACCTCTCCTTTAGCGGGATCATTACTTTTAAGAATGCGGACGACCTGCGTGCCGCCGCTGCGATTACTCCCCTTGAGCGCGCGCTCGTCGAGACCGACGCGCCTTACCTCGCGCCGGTGCCTCACCGCGGTCGACCAAACGAACCGCTCTACGTGTCTTATGTTGGAGCGGCACTCGCCGCGGCGATGGGGCGAGAGGTCGAAGAGGTGGCTTCGGTGACGACCGCAACCACAAAACGCTTACTTGGGCATTGAGGAAAAACTGAGGCGGGACCTGCGCCTCTGCCTAAAATTTCCCATTATCTGTATTACAGATTGACCCTGTAGGGCGTGGGTCGGTACGGTCACGTGTCCCCTAATTGGCCGCGTGGCCGGTGCGGGGTGGCCCCTTCAACTCGCTGGGGCCTCTGCTCTCGAAAGGGCCGACCAATCGGCGACAACTCCACTCGGGCGGGTGCCCGAGCAGGCTCCACCAACCACGAATCGCGGGCGCGTCGTTATGCCCTGCGATCTGTTCGGCCATCACCCGCGCGCGTCGAGGCACCAGAGCCTGGAGCTTGGCTCCCGATCCTCGATGTGACTGATGCGATCTCTCGGAGTGAGGCGATCTATGCGTTGGTCCAGGCTGAGGTGAGCGCAGATTCACTTGAGCAGCAGTTCTCGGCCGTGGTCGATCTAATGGAGCTTGAGCGTCCGAGTGCGCTCGCTGCATTGGCTGAGGCATCGGACCTGATCGAGTCTGATTTTTGGTCCACCTCCGGAATGGAGTTCGACCTTGCGGTCGCTAACCCTGAGCTTGTTGGTTTCGCCCCGGCTCGGGTATTTGAGGTCGCAAGTGCTCCAGGTAAAGGTCCAAAGAGCGCTCCAGGGATCGCTCTGAGGTCGGATCCGCTGAAGGATGCAGACGCCTCGACTCCACTCTTGGAGAGCAGCGCCGACCCCGACATAGCTCTTGCAAAACGGCACCTACGTATTCGCCATGCTTTTAGTTCTTTGGCTTTTATGTTGGTATTGCTCTTGGTTGCCCTTGTGGGAGCCCGCATCTTCGGCGCGACGCCACCCGTGCGCTACGTGGCGATATCTGTAGATGGAGCAGTGAGCACAATCGAGACACGCGGTCGCAACGTCTCAGACGCGCTTGCTGCGGCGAATGTCGAACTCGGTAAGCACGATCGCGTGCTACCTAGCGCATCGGCTGCGTTGACAGGTGAGACCAATGTTCGAGTGCTCCGGTCTTTCCCTGTCCTTCTCGATTTCGATGGAACGACTCGCAGAGTTCAGACAACTCGTAAATCGGCAGAGGCACTAAGCAGAGAACTTGCCTTGGGCGCCGCGGTGGTTACCTCCGCTCCTAAGCGCCTCTCGGCTGGATCCGCCGTGACCCTTCGTACCCCGCACTCAATCACAGTTCAGGCAGACGGATCGTCGAGAGCGCTCTCCACTACTCAGCTCACCGTTGGCGAGGCGCTTTTTGCTAGCGGGGTAGTGCTTGGCGTGAACGACGAAGTAACTCCACCGGTTAGTTCGGTTATGGCTGAGGGCCTGACAATCCGAGTCACTCGCCTGGCTCAGGGTGAGCGAGCAGTGCTTGTTGCAGTGCCTGCGGGCGAGGAGCGAAGGAGCGATTCCTCCCTAGACGTTGGGGCGACGCGAGTGATACGTCCAGGAGTAAATGGGCAGAATCGCATCGTCTACAGAGTCGCCTTGCGTGATGGGGTCGAGGCTTCACGCCAAGCGATCCGCACCGAGGTTGTCGTAGCCCCCGTCGCTCGCATCGTGGCCGTTGGGACTCGAAGTGTCAGGCGCAGCGCTTCCTCAGGGGCCGGAGCTCCAGCAGCCCAGGGGAATAGCCACAGCGAGACTGGGCAAGGAACCCATTACGCGTTTACCTCCTCTTCGTGTGCGCACAAGTCGTTGCCGTTCGGGACTGTAGTGAGGATCATCAATACGAACTCGGGTGCAAGTACTACCTGCACAATTAGGGATCGCGGTCCGTTCGCAAGTGGTCGCATCATTGATATGTCGCTCGATACATTCGCTCGAATAGCGCCCCTTTCCCAGGGAGTAATTCCAGTTCGCATCGAGTGGTAGGCCAGGCAGAGATTCACTCCAATAGTCCTGCCAGCAATCCGCGCAGAGGGGCATCAAGCCTGCGACTATTCAGGGCGTGATTCTCCCTACCGCTACCTCTATTAGGGCGCTACTTGCAGAGCATGGTGCTGCGCCAAGTAGAGCCCTAGGTCAGCACTTCTTGGCAGATCCGAATACTGCCCGAAGGATTGTCCGACTCGCAGACCTCGAGCCAGGTGCTCGGGTATTAGAGATCGGGCCAGGGGTTGGTTCACTTACCGCTGCTCTACTCGAGGCAGATGCGCGCATCACCGCCCTAGAACTCGACCGACATGTGCTGCCGCTACTCAACGCAGTACTCGAGAGCACGGGGATGGCTGATCGCGTCAATGTCGTTCATGGAGACGCTATGACTGCAGACCTCGCTGCCATTAGCGGCGAGTCTCCAGTTACTTGTGTATCGAATCTCCCATACAACGTCGCTACCCCGATTGTGATGCGACTCCTCAACGAAGCCCCCAATGTGACACGCCTTCTTGTGATGGTGCAGCGCGAGGTTGGTGAGCGCATGGCTGCCAAGGTTGGTGGGCGTGAATATGGCGCGGTAACCGTCAAGATTGCGTTCCATGGTGTCGCTCGGATGGTCGGCACTGTTGCGCCATCGGTATTTCTCCCGCCCCCGAAAGTTGATTCAGCACTTGTGCGGATTGACCGGCATCCCCAATCAGTGGTTGATGTTTCATCGCGTGAGTTGCTGTTTGGGATTATTCAGACGGGCTTTGCTCAGAGGCGAAAGATGCTTCGCAGGGCACTGGTTCCTTTGTTCGGAGATCGAACTCTCCAGTTGTTGGAGGCAGCAGGGATCGATCCAGCTGCGCGTGCTGAGACAATCGAACTTCAAGCGTGGGCAGCATTAGCGAGGGCCTCCGAGGCATGAGGGCTAATGCAAAACTCACCCTTGCACTGCATGTGACCGGTGTGCTGCCCGATGGCTACCACTCACTTGACGCATTGGTTGTAGAGGTAGATGCCCCGAGCGATGTAATTACCGTAAGTGAGAGCTCGAGTGAGGCCGTGGCTGAGGGTGGAGCAGGGATCTCCTGCAGCGTTCATGGGCCCGCGAGTAGCGGAGTCCCCTCGGACGATTCGAATCTTGCAGTGCGCGCTGCCCTAGCGCTACTCCCCGCAGGGAGTTCGCTCTCGATTGATATAGAGAAGAATGTTCCATCGGGTGCCGGGCTTGGCGGTGGCTCCTCGGATGCTGCAGCAGTCATACGCGCTCTCAGTTTGAAGTATGGAGTCTCAGATGCCCGTGCTGACGAAGTAGCGCTGAGCCTCGGCGCGGATGTCCTGGTCTGCCTTCGTGGTGGCGTGAACCGAATGGAGGGGTTAGGAGAGATCGTGACTCCACTCGCGTCCCCTGGTGAACTCTCAGTAGTTATCGCCACTCCGCCATTTCAGTGCTCTACACCAGCGGTATACCGAACTTGGGACGAGCTGGGTGGCCCCACCTCGGATCGAGTGATTGAGGCTCCAGAGCTATGGGCGAGCGTCTGGGCAGGGGAGTGGCGCAATGACCTAGAGCCGGCGGCCGAGAGGTTGGCTCCAGATTTGGTCGAGTTCAGGATGATGGTCGAGAAGGTATGCGGGAGGCCGGCAATGCTTGCTGGGAGCGGCTCGTCCTACGCGGTAGTGATGCCTAATTCGGGTGCTGCCGCTGCCGCAGCGACCCAAATAGCCGCTATTAAGGGACTAACAGCTTGGTCCGGACGCGTATCGACCGCCCCACAGGAGCGGTCGAGTACATAGATAAAAGCGAGATTGGGTTCGGCTAGCGACCCTGCTGGCGACGCGCCCAACGCGTCTTCTTCAACAGTTTCTTGTGCTTCTTTTTACGCATGCGCTTGCGGCGCTTTTTAATTAGTGAACCCATGAGGGTTGGAACATACCCGCAACTTGCTCCGGGTGTCACATCGTGCACACCCACGGTTCGGAAGGGCTTGGCGGGTAGTGTCACGGGACGAGCGTCCGTCGGGGGTGGTGTAACGGCAGCACGGGGTCCTTTGAAGTCCCAGGTCGGGGTTCGAAACCCTGCCCCCGAGCCCGCTATCAAGGGCATACTGCCATTTTGGCGGTATGCCAAGATCGAGATAGGCGAGTAATAAGGCGAGTAATAAAGCGAGTGCTACCGAGCGTTAAAGAGACCAAAAATCTCGAGCGCTGACCAGTAGATAATGACCAGTAGATAATTCAGATAATCCATTAGACAGAATTAAGAGCCAGAATATAGAGATGGAGGAGCGAGCGGAGATGGCGTTGCAACGGCCTCTGGCCGCGATCGTGCTTGCAGCAGGCGAGGGGACGCGTATGCGCTCTGCGACCCCAAAGGTTCTGCACCCTCTCGCCGGGCGCCCCATGCTCGCACACCTTGTAGATGCCTTGACCGCCCTCAGCATCGACGAAATGCATATTGATCGTGTCGTCGTTGTGGTTGGGCACGGAGCTGAGCGTGTAACGACGACGCTTCAGGATGCGATCAGCACCTCAACGCCGGTCGACTTCGTTGAGCAGCCTGTGCAACGCGGCACCGGTGACGCTACCGCCGTAGCGCTTAGCGCATTCTCTGAGGATGCAGGCCTTGATGAAGATGATGTAGTTGTACTCGTAGCGGATGTCCCGTTGCTTCGCCACGAGACAATCGAGGAGTTAGTGCTTCTCCATCGCGAGAGCGATGCTGCCGCGACACTGCTCACGATGCACCTAGATAACCCCACCGGATACGGGCGCATTGTTCGCGACGCTCGCGGGCAAGTGGCGCGCATCGTGGAGCAGTCTGATGCAGACGAGAACGAATTAGCGATCACCGAAGTTAACCCTGCCATTTATTGCTTCAAGCGCAGCTTGCTTGCTCCAGCGCTCCGCCGCTTAACCGCTACCAATGCGCAGGGCGAGTATTACCTCACCGACGTAATCGGAGTGCTTAGAGACGCTGGGCATAGCGTCTCAGCCCTGACCGCCGAAGATCATCTCGAGTGTATGGGTGTCAATGATCGAGTTCAGTTGAGCGCTGCAGAGCGAGTTCTGCGCGAACGCATCAATACTCGATGGATGCGTGAGGGGGTCACAATGGTTGATCCGAGCGCTACGTATATAGATGCAAGTGTCACTCTCGAGGCTGATGTCCGACTCCTTCCGGGAACAATTCTTGAGGGCACAACAAGGGTTGGTGCCGGGGCAAGCATTGGGCCCAATTCTCGACTAATCAATACGCAAGTGGGTGAGCGCTCCGTTGTGCAGAGCACGAATGCTCGCGACTCTGAGATTGGCCCCGACTGCACAGTTGGCCCATACGCATCGTTGAGGCCAGGGACCCGGCTCGCTGCTGGGGTCCATGTCGGTACCTATGTGGAGTTAAAGAACGTTGAGGTCGACGAGGGAGCGAAGATTCCTCACCTTGCATATATCGGTGATGCAAAGATAGGTGCTCGCTCCAATATTGGAGCCGGGACCATAACTGCGAACTACGACGGCAAGATGAAGCATCAGAGCGTTATTGGAGCGGATGTTCGCATCGGATCCAATACGGTTCTGCGTGCACCAGTAAGTATTGGCGACGGTGCGTATACCGCCGCTGGATCAGTTGTTACACGTGATGTCCCACCAGGAGCGCTCGCTAAGGGTGTTCCTGCCGAGATAGATGAAGGTTGGGCCGACCGGCTCGAGGAAGGATCCTGAAATGGAACTCGTACCTACTAAACGGCTTCAACTCTTCGCAGGGCGAGGCAATTCTGAGCTCAGCAATGAAATATCGGCTGCACTCGATGTTCCTCTAGGAGAGGTGGTCCTCTCGACATTCGCTAACGGCGAGATCTACTGCCGCTATGGCGAGAGCATCAGAGGATCAGATGTCTTTATTATTCAGAGCCACTGCGAGCCAATCAATGAGCGCGTCATGGAGATGCTGATCATGATCGATGCCGCGAAGCGCGCATCGGCAAAACGCATTACCGCGGTAACTCCCTTCTATGGCTATGCACGTCAGGATCGCAAGGCAGAGGGGCGCGAACCGATTACCGCTCGACTTATTGCAGATCTCATCACTGTTGCTGGCGCAGACCGCGTCGTCACGGTCGACCTCCATACCGGCCAGATTCAAGGTTTCTTTGATATGCCGGTTGACCACCTCACTGCTGTTCCGCTTCTTGCTGAGTATTTTGCAAAGGGGATTACTCCAGGGGAAGAGGTAACAGTCGTCTCTCCAGATGCTGGTGGCGGAAAATTGGTTCGCCGCTTCTCTAACTATCTTGCCGAGTACGACATCGCAGCAGAGCTTGCCTTTATTGACAAGCGACGCCCAAAGGGAACCCACAACATTGCTGTAGCCAATG
>WLHA01000055.1 GCA_009702955.1 Actinomycetota bacterium | reverse complement strand
GTTGCTCAATTGGACGCTGATTTAAAGCGTATTGATCAAGCGATGCCGGCTTTACTGCTTCTTGCTCTCGGCGGCACGGCCGTAGGCACTGGTATTAATACTCACCCGGAGTTCGCTGATCGGTCGGCTGCGGAGATTGCGCGCCTGACAGGTCTCCCGTTTGCCTCGGCACCTAACAAGTTTGCGGCCCTTGCAGCGCATGATGACATCGTTTTCGCGAGTGGTGCGATCCGTACACTTGCGGTTTCACTGATGAAGATCGCGAATGATGTGCGTTGGCTTGGCTCGGGGCCGCGTGCTGGAATCGGCGAGTTGCAGTTGCCTGAGAATGAGCCAGGATCCTCGATCATGCCTGGGAAGGTAAACCCAACTCAGTCTGAGGCTCTAACAATGGTCTGCGTTCAAGTAATAGGTAACGACACCGCTATTGGAGTTGCCGGATCCATGGGCAACTTTGAACTAAATGTTTTCAAGCCTGTGATGATCTTCAACTTCCTACATTCAGTAGACCTCCTCACCGATGCCTGCAGAAACTTCATGGAGTTCTGCGTTGTTGGTATTGAGCCAAATCGCGAGCAGATCGCAAAGCACGTGCGCGACTCATTGATGCTTGTGACAGCGCTAAACCCAGTCATTGGGTACGACAAGTCAGCGCTCATCGCAAAGAAGGCGCATAAGGAAGGTACGAACCTTCGCGAGGCAGCTGTTTCGTTAGGTTTCCTCACAGGTGAAGAGTTCGATGCTGCGCTGAAGCCTGAGGAGATGATCGGGCCTAAGTGAGCCGCTCTAGGTTCGCTTTCCCCGGGTCACACGCAATTATCACTGGAGGATCTTCAGGGATTGGGTTAGAGATTGCCAAGCAACTTCGAGCGCGAGGATGCAGCGTCTCGGTGATTGCCAGAGATCCCGAGAAACTCGCTCGTCTTGAGGCTCAGATTGATGGAGTGCGAACCGCCTCTGCAGATGTAACGGATGTAGCGGCGCTTAAAGCAGCGGTAGATCTGCTCGTAGAGAAATCTGGCCCGTGTGACCTTCTAATCACCTGCGCCGGTGCAGCGCACCCTGGCTACTTCCTTGAATTAGGTGATCAGGTATTTCGAGATCAAATGGAGCTCGATTACTTCGGAACCTTGAATGCGATAAAAGCAGTACTTCCTTCAATGGTCGAGAGGGGATCGGGAACGGTCGTAGGGGTCTCGTCAGTGGCCGGATTGATTGGAGTATTTGGTTACTCCGCTTACGGCGCCTCAAAGTTCGCAGTGCGCGGATTACTTGAGTCACTGCGTGCTGAGATGCGCAGCCATGGCGTGAAGGTTCTATGCGCGTATCCACCCGATACGGATACTCCAGGGTTTGAGACTGAGAATCTTCTGAAGCCTCGAGAGACGGCGGCGATCTCAGCGGGGATCAAGTTACGAACAGCAGACGATGTTGCAACCTCTATCGTCAAGGGAATTGAGAAACAACAAGTAGCAATTACTACTGATCTTCAATCCGCTGTATTGGTACGCATCGCCGGACTTCTCAGACCGATGCTTGACGCTGCGATGGCTCGCTCGGCGCGTGAAGCTAAATAACGCGACTTAAGCGATATTCGCTTCGAGGGCAGGTAGATCTTGTCCCTCGGCGAGAGGGAAGTGGCACGCCACGAAGTGATTCGGTCGAACCTCTTGGACCTGTGGCTCCTCCTCCGCACACTTCTCCGTTGCGAGCGGGCAACGGGTGCGGAATCTGCATCCAGATGGAGGGGCAAGAGGGGAGGGGATCTCTCCTCCGACGCCGCCGCGAAGTGTCGGGTTTACCTCAGGGTCCGCAACCGGAATCGCGCTGAGAAGCGCAGCGGTATAGGGGTGAGCAGGCGATGCGTACAGATCATCAGGCGTAGCGATCTCGCAGAGTTTTCCGAGGTACATAACTGCAACGCGGTCGCTGATGTTCTTAACCACAGCGAGATCGTGAGCGATGAATACGAGAGTTAATCCGTAGCGAGCCTTCATGTCCTCAAGGAGGTTGAGTATCTGCGCCTGTACCGAGACGTCGAGTGCGGAGACAGGCTCATCGCAGATGATCACGCGTGGCTCGGTAGCAACAGCGCGAGCAATAGAGATTCGCTGGCACTGACCGCCAGAGAACTCATGCGGCCTGCGACCAATCGCTGCCTCTGCATCGATGCCGACAACCTCTAATACCTCAAGAACCTTGGCCTGGCGGCTTGCCTCGTCGCCGATCTTCCAGATGTCGAGTCCTTCTCGAACGATCTTGCCGACTCGTCTGCGTGGATTGAGCGATGAGATGGGGTCTTGGAAAATCATCTGAAGTCGAGGACGCGTCTGGCGCAGTTCCTCGCCCTTCAAAGTGGTGAGCTCTATATCCCCAAAGAGCACCTGACCTGAGTTGGCAGTGACGATCTGCATGATCGCTTTGCCGAGTGTCGATTTTCCGCAGCCGGATTCTCCAACGAGCCCAAGGGTCTCACCCTCGCGAACATCGATACTGATGCCTGCAACGGCACTTACTTTGAGCCCTGAGCGCCCTACAGGGAACTCAACGAATAAGTCTTCAATGCGCAGGACTGTCTCACCCTGTGAGAGATGTGCTTTGCCGGTACCAGCCATGTCAGCGCACCCCTGCTGTTTGTTTGGCGCTTAACTCCACGGGGAACCAGCAGCTGAATTGGTGGCCGTCGGAGTCTGGAGCGGAGAGGGGAGGCTCTTCGGTGCGGCACTTATCTGTGGCGTATGCACAACGCGGACTGAACTTGCAGCCAGAAGGAGGATTGATGAGGTTCGGTGGTCGCCCGCCGATGGTCTTCAAGCGGGTGTGGCTCGGGTCGCTGATCTTAGGGATCGAAGACAAGAGAGCCTCGGTGTAGGGATGGCGCAGATTAGAGAAGAGAACCTTTGTGGGCGCCTTCTCGACGACCTTGCCTGCATACATAACTGCAATCTCGTCGGTGCGTCCGGCCACAACACCGAGGTCGTGTGTTACGAGAATCATGGCCATGTATCGATCGCGTTGCTGAGTCTGGAGGAGGTCCAAGATCTGGGCCTGTACCGTCACGTCAAGGGCAGTTGTTGGCTCATCCGCGAAGAGAAGCTTTGGCCCGCAAGCAATTGCGATAGCGATCATTACGCGTTGGCGCATTCCGCCAGACATCTCGTGGGGATACTGCCGCAGACGTCGCTCAGGCTCGGGAATTCCCACAGAGGAGAGGAGTGCGAGAGCGGTCTGGTTTGCGTGGTCCTTCGAGATGTCCAAGTGCTGTCGCAGACCTTCAGTGATCTGCTTTCCGACTCTCATTACAGGGTTGAGCGAGGTCATCGGGTCTTGGAAGACCATCGCCATTTGATCGCCCCAGTACTCAACCATGAGCGAGGTATCAGCGCCGACAAGCTCGACACCCTCAAACTTGACCGATCCGCTTCGCTCGACATCTCGCTTAGGCAAGAGGCCCATGATGGAGCGGGACAACACTGTCTTGCCAGAACCAGACTCGCCAACAACTCCGAGAGTGCGACCGCGTTCGAGCGTGAAAGAAACTCCGTCAACAGCGCGCACTAAGCCTCTGTCAGTCTTGAAATAGGTCTTCAAGTCGTTTACTACCAACAACGGAGCTTCGCTCGCTGGGGTTGTAGCAGATGATTCCTTAATACTCGCAGCGCTCACAGTGCACTCTCTCTAACGTCAAAGGTGGCCCTCAGTACATCACCTAAGTAATTAAGTGCGTAGACGGTGAAGAAGATAACCATCGATGGAAAGAGGACCATTGATGGGGCATCTCTTATGTACGCCTGACCAGAGAAGATGACATTGCCCCAGGTTGTTACGTCTGGTTTCACGCCTGCACCAACCAACGAGAGGCTTGCCTCTGCGACAATTGCAACAGCGATACCAAGAAGGGCGATTGAGAGCATTGCGGGGAGAACATTAGGGAGAATCTCGCGCAGCATTGTTCGTATATGCCCTGCACCTTGTGCTCTTGCAGCGGTGACAAAATCACGCTCAGACCATGAGAGCGCAGAGGCGCGTGTAATTCGGGCAAGGATCGGAATCGAGACGATTGCGAGCGCCATTGTGACGTTAAATACTGTTCGCCCCAAGAAGGAGACCACCGCAAGAGCTAGTACCAATTGTGGGAAAGCCAAGAGGATGTCGGTTATTGCACCGAGCACTCCGCCGATGCGTCCCTTGAAATACCCCGAGATGAGCCCTAAGGCTCCGCCGATTAAGAAGCCGGTGATAACGGCAGCGAAGGCAATAAATAGACTATTACGAGCACCCCAGATGATGCGAGAAAAGACATCACGTCCGTTCCCATCAAGGCCAAAGATATGGTCGAGTGTCGGTCCCTGTGCTGCCTTGAGTGGGTTGGCGTCGTTGATTGGATCTGGTATCGGTAACACCGGAGCAAGAATTGCAGCCAAGATAAGAATCGCCATCCATCCGATTGCAATCCATGCCCCAAGGGGAAGGCCTTTGCGCTTCGCCTTAACGGTGCCGGCAGAGACCGCTGCAAACTGCTGAGTGACCGAGTCTGCAGGGACGTCACTCCGAGCCTCACTGTCATGCATCAAGTGGATTAGTTCTTCGCCGTGATCAGGCAACGGATCTCGCATTTCGAATTCGTGGGTCTAGAACCGAGTAGAGGATGTCGATGGCGAAGTTTACGGTTACGTAGAGAATCGCGATGATCGCCACGTATGACTGCAGCGCCGGGTACTGCTTCGCCAGAATCGCTTCAGTAATTCGCTTGCCAAGGCCAGGGACCCCAAAAACGTTCTCCACAACGATTGCCCCACCAATAAGCGCACCAACGTTGAGGCCAGCGACGGTTAGGAGCGTAAGGCTTGACGGGCGGAGCGCATGGCGCCAAAGAATGCGGCGTGTGGGGATGCCCTTCGCTTTTGCAGTGGTGATGAAGTCCTCTTGAAGGGTCGCGATCATGTCCGATCGCAGCAAACGCATGTAGACGGCGATCTGTCCAAGAGTCAACGCCACAACGGGCATGAGCATGTAGGTCCAGTTATCGAGCGGATTAAGCGGAAACGGAATCACGTTCGACTGCGTCGGGAGTAACTGCCACTTGGCGCCTACATAGATGGCAAGAAGAAGAGCGACGACGAAGTTAGGTAGAGCAAGGAGCGCGAACATTGTCGCGTTAGCTCCACGGTCATACTTACTTCCAGCGCGATATGCAGTGGTAACCCCGAGAGGGATTGCAATTAGCAGCGCAAAGAACTGCGCGTAGAGCATGAGCTCAAGGGAGACAGGTAGGGAGGTTTTGATGACTGTGTTCACGGACTGTTTGGAGTCGTAATACTTTCCAAAATCGCCCTGGACAAAGTTGCCTAACCATTTCCCATACTGCGCGATAAAGGGCTTATCTAGCCCTAAGTCTGTGCGCAGTTCGGCTTTTTGCTGGGCTGTCCCAAAGGGGATGATCTTCGATACTGGGTCGCCAGGCTGGAGTTTGGTCAGCCCAAAAGTAATGAATGTTACGACGAGGACCACCAGAACGAGCCGGAGGAATTTTAGAGTGAAAGTGCGCGGCACGCAGTCTCCTCCGTTCGCTTCCGGCTCGTCCTATAGGTGGTTTTCGTCATTTGTATTTCGATTGCTACTTAGTTACTTGGTCTTCGAGATGCCAAGGAGCTGGTGGTATCCAGCGAAGACTTCTGCTGGCTTGTCTTTGCCTGGCTTGCCAGTTGCGTCCGGAAGGTTCGGTCCGAGGATTCCAGTGACCTTGTCATTGGAGCCAATGAACCAATCTGTGTACCAACCCCAGAGTGTTGTGATCTGAGAGGACATCTGGCTTACGAAGGTCTCGTAGGCGACCTTACGCTTTGCAGGGTCGAGTTCTGATCGCCCATCTTCAAGCGCCTTGTCGATAATTGGGTCGTTAATCTTTCCGAAGTTGACCGGTGATCCAGAGTGGAACCAAACGAATAGACCGTCTGGGTCTGCACCTGGGTAGTTGCGCCATGCGAATGCATCTACAGCGCCACCGAGGGCCTGGTTGATGATCTGTGCTTGGTCAACTGGGGTAGGGAGATTGACCGTGATCCCGACAATTGCGGCTTCACGCTTGATCTCCGCTGCTAGTGCCTGGGTGGTCGGGTCGAAGGTTGATTGCAGGTTCAGTTCGAACTTGCCGCCGTGCGCTGCCTTGTACTCGGCAACAAGCTTCTTGGCCTTTGCGAGGTCCTGGCCCTTCGGGTATCCGGCCGGGTCTTTGATGTGGCCGAGGACCTTTGAGTCAACTACTTGGTATGCCTTGGTGGTTCCTGGTCCTGCACCAATAGCCGCTAGCGCATCACGATCCTGTGAGAGCGCAAGTGCAAGGCGGGCATTGGGGTCATTGAATGGAGGTCGGGTCAAGTTGATAAGTACCTGGCTGATTTCACGTCGGCCAGCGGGCTCAGCGGTGATGTTGGCGCCGAAGCCATCAACAATCTTGCGGTCTTTTCCGCCAGATGTGTGGATGACATCAAACTGTCCTCCCTCGAGTCCGTTCATGCGCTGAATGGAGTCGCCCTGAACTTTCCAGTTGATTCCATCAAGTAGTGGGTAACCCTTGCGCCAGTAGCTGGCGTTCTTGACTACCGCTACGTCACCTGATGCTGGGTCAAAGCTCTTGAGCTTAAATGGCCCGGATCCGATGAGTTTCGTGTCGCAGTCTGGAGAATCAAGCTGCGCTGGTGCAGCGATTCCCGTACGCCCTGTGGTCCAGAGGTACCAAGGGAATGCAACCCACGGCGTCTTCATAGCGACCGTAACCGTCAGAGGATCTGTAACAGTCACCGTAGCGATGTTGTCGAATACGAACTGTAGAAGCAGGCCCTTCGTCCATGCGTTGATGTTCTGGGCAACCGCCGCAGCATCAACAGGGGTTCCATCGTGGAAAGTGACCCCTTCGCGTAGTCCGATTGTCCAGACAGTGGAGTCGGCGTTGGGTGTGATGGTTTTCGCGAGGTAAGGAACAGCGCGTCCATCGTTTGTGGGCTCAGCGAGCGTGTCATACATCGACTGCATGATCATGAT
>WLHA01000054.1 GCA_009702955.1 Actinomycetota bacterium | reverse complement strand
TCACTCACGGAACGCGCCCTTTAAACCACGAGTCAAGGTCCGCAGAGAACTCTTGCTCATCTCTATCGAAGACCTGAGCGCGAGGGATCTTGTATGGGTCAGTGCGCTGCGTCACTCTGCCAAAGACTGCTCTGCACGCGAGTACATACCCCGCTTCGCGCACCGCTACTTCGCTCTCATGATCGAAGGCATCCTCGCCGCCGTAAGGGAAGGCAAACTCGACAACTGGTTTGCCTATTGCATCAGCAAGTAGCCGGCGAGACTCCTCTAACTCATGGTGACGGGCCTCTGGAGAGAGGACTGGGAGTAACGCATGCCTAATTGTGTGAGATCCAATTGTCATACCGGGGATTCGAGAGAGCGCTAATACGCCATCTGGCCCCGCTAAACGATGACGTTCGCAGGTTGGAGCTTCACGACTGACATGCGCAGCCAGCGCCTCAATTACGGGCGTTATCTCCTCTGGGCGACGGATTCGTAGACGCCTATTCAAAGCCTTGTGGGCACGCAGGCGCGCCTCGAGGGTACGAAGATCGACACGCAGACGTTGACCACCAATTACTACTTCAAATGGATCCTGCGGTGCACTCTGATCGGACAGGTCAAGGAGAAGGTGCTCTAATGAATCCCACCAGAATTCACCTTGACCATCGAGTGCTATGCCGGTGATGAAGAAACTCGCCGGAAGCCCAGCAGCCTCCAAGATGGGTGCGCCCACCTCTCCGTTGTCGGCGTATCCATCGTCGAAAGTAATCGCTACCCGAGGGCGCTTACCGCGCGACTCTGATCTCAATTGAAGTTCGCGAAGCGGAACAACTTCACAGCGTTCCTTCAAGACCGATAATTGAGATGCAAAATTCTTGGGGCTTACAGCAAGACCGCTCGGGTCAACTCCAGCCTCAGTTATCTGGTGGTACATGAGAACTAGCGATCTTGATCTCATAATTCTCAACTCGGTCGTCGAACTCGGGCAGTGACAAGCATCGGATAAGCCGGATCGAATACATCAAAATCTTGCGGTCTCATCTCCTCCGCCGAGATTCCCATCAAGAACGCAATTGAAGTGAGCACATTGCCAAAACTCTCGACCTCAATCTCGGCACCATCGCAGGATGTCTCAAGGAGTTCGTTAAATGCGAGCGGAGAGAACCTCAGGCGATCTGCACCCTCACCATTGTGATCTATTTTTTGAATAAACGGAGCAGTAATGAGCAGCACTCCCCCTGGCTTGAGGGACTCATAGAGGTTCTTCAATCCAGTTACCGGTTGGGTTAGGTACTGAATTGTCTGAGGAGCAACGATGCAGTCAAAACTCTCTCTCGGCAGAACATCAAGGTCGTTAAGGTCCGCCACGATTGTGGCGAGCATATTTCGAGGCTCTATATCGAGGATTGCAGTCTCGGCAATATCTGCTCCGTAGCGCGCGCTGAACACCGGTTCCTGCACCTCAAGCACGGTGCCGTGCATGTCTTTTGAGTGCCTCTCAAAGAACCTGTCTAGGTAAACGCGATCTATGCCGGTACCACGATCGCTCCCCCACCTTGCACTATAGGGACGCGTTCTACGCATCGTCCCCCACCTCACCGGAGCGATAATTCTTCTACCCCGGCGCCAGTTCGAGAGTCGGCGCGCTTGGCGTTTCACAGGATACGGGAGTTGCCTCAGTTCATCTTTGATTCTGTCTCGCACTGTCATATGTTCTTCACCTCTCTGAACTCCTTCCGCATACAGTCTGCGCTAATTCTCCGATACGCGAGCGGATCTTCACCCAATCAAAGTGCTCTATCTGCAGAGCAGCCCCAGCCTCAGTTATCTCGATTCGCTTCCCGGTATCACCAAGAAGCAAATCACATGACTCTGCGAATGCTTTGGCAGAATCAGCGATCTCGCAATGGACGCCACTAACTAGCGAGAGCCCTTCGCAGCCAAGGCTCGTTGTGACAATCGGAAGACGATGTGCAAGGGCCTCGAGGATCTTGATGCGCGTGCCAGCCCCAATGCGCAGCGGAACCACGGCTAAATCAGCACTCGCTAACTCGTCCTCAATACTCTCTACCTCACCTGTCACTTCAACATGAGGCCTTCCTAACTCTTCGACCTCAGGCCCAGCACGCCCAACAATGCGGATCGTGACCTCAGGTCGCAACTCCTGGAGGATTGGGAGCACTTGCTCGACGAGAAAACGCGATCCGTCAATGTTGGGCTCATAAGTTTGAAGACCTATAAAAACAAGTGCTCCACCCTTATCATCAACTTGCCGCTCCGGGTGCCCTACCGGGTATTCAGGTCTCACATACCCATTCTCAATTACGTAGGTCTTCTCCCCACCGAGAGCAGCACGATCCTGCTGGCTGCAGACAATCGCACCATCAGCCTGCAGAGATGCCCTGCGCTGAGAGCGGCGCCAGCGCCTGATATCTATTCGGTCCAACTCGCTAACAATCGCGAATCGAATCGAGGCCTTCACATCGCGCAGAGGTGGGCGCTCTTGCGCCATGCGACTCGTCAGCATCTTCTGATCCTCGAGGTTGTCAAGGTCAACGATGCAAGGGACAGTCGCAACTTCTCCGATTGCGGCCCACGCATCTAGGTGGCTCCACCAAATTAAGTCATATCCGTTGCTTAGTTCCTTCGATACCGCCGACCTAGCGCCAGACCAATCACGCCATGCAACGCGTCTTGGCAATCCACTCGCGATCCAAGGGATAACTCCACGCAAGGAGGCGCTTGGGATGGGTACATGCGCTACAACTGTGCGCTCGACCGGCTCTCCTATCGGGGCTCGGTACTCTTGCTCCGCCCCATCAGCACCGAGATCCTGACCATTTTCCGGGTGCAGGATCATCAGGTCAAGTACACCCACCTCGCCTAATCCGCGCAGCACGTTTGCGAGTCGGATCCGGTACCCAGTCCGCTCAGGCCATGGAAACTCGTCGGCGATACAGAGGATTCGGAGCCGCGCGGTTCTGGAGTGCTCATCCTGGATTGGCTCGCCTACTCCCGACACTCTTTGGTCTACTCCCGAGTCTCTTCACACCGCTCCCCGAAGGAACCGCAATTCCAAACTTTTAGTTGCGCCTATGACTAGTGATGGCTACGTGTGACCCCGGCTACCAATACACTCAATTACTACTAATCAATGAGCGAAAAGGGTCCAGAAGGCAGCACGCAGAGCCTACTCTTGCGAGATCACTACCCCGACCGAGGACAGATGACCACCCCGACCCCCCAGACGCCAGTTGAGTCCGTCTTCGACGGCAAGAAGCGACCGACGCTCCTAGCGGCGTGGCGCGAGTTAGTTCTCTACAAAGAAGTTGTCTGGTCTTTCGCTGTCCGAGGTGTGCGCGTTCGCTACAAGCAGGCAGCTCTCGGTGTCGGCTGGGCGGTTCTTCAGCCGCTTGCGTTTCTCACAATCTTCATCTTGTTCTTCGGGCGAGTCGTCAAAGTCTCAGGTGGCGGCACAAGTTACGCAGCATTCGCACTCTCAGCACTTGTGCCTTGGCAGTTCATTGCCTCGGGAATATCGTTTGGCGCTAACGCTCTAGTTAACGATGCCGACCTATTGCGCAAGGTCTACTTCCCGCGAGAGGCACCTATTTTTGGAGCAGTGCTCTCAGTAATCCCGGACCTAGGGATTGGATTGATACTCGTACTTCTTGCAACCCCGTTTACAGGCGCTCACCTGACATGGACTCTCGTATTCGTACCTCTGCTCTGCCTTGTTCTAGCAATTATTCCCCTAGCTGCGTCGCTGCCGCTAGGCGCTATGAATGTGTACTACCGCGACTTCAGATATCTGTTGCCATTCGCTCTGCAACTTGGATTATTTGCAAGTCCCGTCGCGTACCCCGTAACGCGCATCTCGCCCAACCTAAGGCCTTGGTACGCACTGATAAACCCTGCCGTAGGCCCCCTCGAGGGTTTTCGCAGAGTTCTCGCAGTTGGTACCACCCCTGATTGGGGACTCCTCGGAATAAGTACCGCGAGCGCTCTGGTCTTGCTTCTCGTTGGCTACAAATGGTTTAAGTCTCTCGAGCGCGAATTTGCGGACGTCGTCTAATGGCCTACGCAGTGAAGTTTGAGGATGTCTCTAAGCAGTTTCGCAAGGGCGGTGCGCGATATGAACACTTTGGTACCAGAGTGCTCTCCGCACCACGCCGCGCCATGAAAAGAGCAAGCGGAAAGCAGGAGCCACCACGGGGAAAACTCGCACTCGAGCATGTCTCATTTGAGGTGCCTCAGGGTGAAGCATTTGCACTCGTCGGGCCAAACGGTGCCGGAAAATCAACAGCACTTCGTCTGGTCTCACGTATCTCACAGCCTACCGGTGGAGTGCTGCGGGTACGGGGACGGGTAGGCGCCCTCATTGAGGTGGGCTCGGGGGTCCACTTTGAGCTCACCGGTAGAGAGAACATTTGGCTATATGGAAGCATCCTTGGACTGAGTCGCTCCGATATCCGTTCACGTTTCGATGCGATAGTCGAGTTCTCCGAATTAGGCGACGCTATCGACACTCAGGTCAAGTACTACTCGAGCGGCATGCAACTCCGCCTTGGGTTCTCAGTTGCATCACATCTTGAGCCTGATGTCTTCGTTGTAGATGAGGCGCTAGCAGTTGGCGACATTAACTTTCAAGCTAAGTGTGTAGATCGAATGACTCGCTTGGTTCGTGAAGGCACAACACTGATATTCGTCTCTCACCACCTACCCGCCATGGAGGCTCTCTGCACGCGTGGCGTGATGCTCGATCAGGGAACAGTGCAGATTGAGGGATCAGCCAAAGACGTTCTCGCCCACTACATCAAAGAGATGGAGAGCCGCAGGGACGTCACGCGGCTCGTCAACAACAATGGTCGGGTTCGAATAGTCTCGGCAACCTGCCACGCAGCAGATGGCTCTGAAAGATATTCATTCACCCCTGAGGAGGGGCTTGAGATAAGGCTCAAATTCGAGAGCGATGAACCTCTAAAAGAGCCGCATATCGTTATCGGAATCACCGATGGCCGACCGGGTGGGCTCATTGAGATTTCAATGCTCGACGACGGCTCTGCCCCTGAGTCGGTAGGGCGCGAGTTCGAGGTGAGGTGCCGTATTGAAAGTCTGCCCCTACGACCGCGCCTCTATGAGATTTGGTGCGATGTAATTGCCCAGGATGGTTACGGCAGTCTCATGGATTGGATGCAGATTGCTGGGTTCCGTATTGATGCGCCGATCGGCGACGGGAAGAAGGCAATCGTTAACGCCGCTACCGCTGGAGCAATCGCGGTTCCTTACCTCTGGGATGTTCGCTCCTAAGTAGTTCTAAACAAAAGCAGTTACTTAGTTGAGCGTTCGAACCGCTGGTCTCCAACGCCTACCCAATAATTGCGATCATGCGAACGCATCCGTGAACCCGCTATCTCTGGAGAGATGACCGTAAAGGCTGCCTTTAAACGCTCTCGCCGAGGCTGAGCAGAGTCAGCAGCAACACTTTTAGCAATCTGGCGTGCTCGCTTATCACCTGCGATCAAAGCGGAGCGCATCTCGGCGCGACTGGAGCGGCGCATCTCAGATGCAATCCTCGACTCAATTGATGCGCGCTCCATCTTGGATAACCGAGCGTCCTTGAGCGTCTTACTTAAAGTTGCAACCCTGCCGTCGTACATCGCTTGGCGGCTCGCACTCATTGAGGATTCGTGCATCACGTAGACACCGAGTGGCGCATCGATACATCCGACTCTCCCACCATCGAGAATTAGTCGTATCCAGCACTCCCAGTCGGTCGTGTATCTAATCTCGGGGTCAAACCCACCGAGACGCAGCATCGTCTCTCTCCTAACAACTACCTGACCAAAGACGAAGTTGTGGTCAAGAATCGCGCCACGTTGGGAATTGACTGCGAAGAGATTTCCAGTGTTATAGGCGCGCCCGACAACGCGCCCATTTAATTCGATTACAGCGTCGGTAGTGACGAGGTCCACATCTGGACGCTCCATAAGCACGCGCTGCACCGCAGCGAGCCTCCCCGGCAGGAACCGGTCGTCCGCATCGATAATTGCGACAAATTCACCGGTAGCGGCTTCGATGGCGGCGTTCTTCGCCCTGGCCTCGCCCCCGTGCTCAATGCGTAGAAGTCGCACACGTTCGCCGAACTCAGAGAGGGCTCCTGCAAGGTCGTCGCTCGACCCATCGTCGCAGACAACAATCTCGAGTGGTGAGGGTGACTGTGCAATGACCGATCGGATCGTTGCCCCAATAGTTTTCTCGGCCTCGAATGCTGCGATCACGATTGAGATCGTCGGCGCATTCGATAGCGGCGCTGACCTATCGCCCTCTGGGGCTAGCAATTGCGGCATGTCTTCATCGTAGGCCGAGGCAGAGTGCAACTCTCAGGGTTCGGGGCCTAATCGTTCCCTAATTGCTACCGGGTGTTTGCCGTGGTTAGGAATCCGTGGGCGATAAGTATCTTTACTACTACGCCGCCCAGAGTCTCTCCACCGCTAATCTTGAGCCCCATGCACCTCAACGGAATGCGACTCACCGCGTTCACGGACTCCGACCAGGTCGGAGGAGCAGAGATCTCGCTCGCAAATCTCCTGGCGGCACTAGATCCAGGGATCCAGATCAGCGTGATGGGGACGGACGAGGCTGTCATTAGGAGAATCGCGTCCGCCCGTCGCGATGCATCAACCATTTTGGTCCCGAGCATCAACGGGGTCCGCGACCTTCGCGCTATGCAAGCCACACGTCGCGCCCTTAAGGCAGATCACTGCGACATCCTCCACCTGAGTCTCTCCACTCCATGGGCATGTCGCTACGCGATACTTGCAGCAGCGACTATTCCCAGCATTAAGAGCGTCGCTGTTGAGCAACTCGTGATGCCGCTGCCAACGAAACGCGTACGCTTTTTAAAGCGATGGTCGAGCAAGACACTCTCGGCGCATATCGCGGTCGGTAGTGCATCGGCTCGCAACCTTGAGCAAGACGCTGGGCTACCCCAAGGCTCAATACGCACTATTCACAATGGCGTTCCAAGCCAAGGTAGAGCGCGAGCCAAACCGCCGCGCTCGAGCACTACACAGGCCACTAGCCCTAGTGACAGGAAAAATGTCGTTACCCTTGCGAGGCTCGACCATGTGAAGGGCCTAG
>WLHA01000053.1 GCA_009702955.1 Actinomycetota bacterium | reverse complement strand
CCGCTTCGTCTCTGGCTATCTCCTGCGCTACGAGGAACTGTGCAACCGCAGAGGCCGCCGCCAGTACTCCCACCAAGCGCACCCGTAACGGGAGTCGAGGAGTGAGGAGCATCGCTGCAGCATCAACTGCGTCAGCGACTGCTGTCATAGAGAGCCAGTTCTGGCCACCTTCACGCTCAGAGAGTGCGATCGCCGCACCGGTTCCAAGCACTGCCTCTCGCACGCCGAATGCCCGTCCGAGCGCAGCCGCTCCCTGAGAGTCGTTACCTGAGCCAAACCCGAGGCGCGAACCTGTTCGAGGGGCGAGCATCATGACTATCCCAAGCCCGACACGAGTACGGCAGAGGTAAATGGCGCGTTGACGGTTATCCATCTCTGAATCCTCCCACCTCGCCCAGCAATCCCCCAAATCAGCGATTCGATGTCGTCTCTACGCTGCTCATCTATCCCGTAGCCGCCTTACTCCTGAGGCCCGTCTGATTCGGTAGACGTCGCACGCGAGGCGAAGGGAAGAAGCCGCGGCACTAGCAAGAACCCTGGATCTAACTGCAGCGCAACCCCTTCGCACATCATCACGGTTTTAACTAATAAGGCGAGGTCAGGTGGGAGCACTAAATGGTGACGGCGCACAATTCCCATCACCTTCGTGAGCACCTCGGCAACCGGCATCTCATCGAGCGGTCGGTGTGCATACTCGCTCAGCAGGCGACCAAGGTCTTCCTCCAAACGCCTCCGATCAAGGTTGGGGGCAGCAACACCCAAGCTCAAAAGTGCGTCAGCCATGATTACTGCATCGGTTCCTACGATAGCGAGCAAGACTCCCCCGAGGGAACGAATTGTTGCTGGTGCGACCTCTCCAGTCATGCCGAAGTCGACGAAACCAACACACCCATCAGAATCTACAAATACATTCCCAGGATGGGGATCAGCATGGAACACGCCGTCACCAAAAACCATTGTTAAATACGCGTCGACAAATGTTGCGGCAACCATTTTGCGGTCAACCCCCAATGCTTTAAGGGCCTCAAGATCATCAATCTTGACTCCTTCAACTCGCATCTCTGTCAACACCCCAAGACTCGTGTAACCCCATGCAATCGCCGGCACATAAACCTGGGGAGAGTCCCGCAAGGCGAGTGCTATCGCCTCGGCGTTTCTACCTTCGATCAGGTAATTACACTCCTCGCGAAGCGTCGCCGCAAAGCGCCTAGCTAGGCCCGCTGCGTCATAACTCCTCGCCACCCGAGAGGAGCGCTCTGCAATTCGCGCCGTGCGTTCGAGGAGGCGCAGATCTAAGTCGATAGTCGCCATCACCCCAGGGCGCCTGACCTTCACTATCACTTCAGTGCCATCCATGAGGGTGGCGCGATGGACTTGCCCAATGGAGGCTTGCGCGAGTGGCTCAGTCTCGAAATACGCGTAGAGCTCCTCTAGAGGCGCGGCGAGCTCCGCCTCGACTCGCCTACGAATATCTAAGAACGGAACGACCCTCGCGTGGTCTTGCAGAAGCGCCAACTCTGCGGCGAGAGCATCAGGGAGAATATCTGGGCGTGTCGATAGAACCTGGCCGAGCTTTACGAAGGTTGGCCCTAGATCCTCTATGACGAGGCGCAGTCGGGTTGCGAGCGAACTAGCCCTTCTGGTCTTTAGTAAGTCCTTCAAAGCAGCGATGGAGTGGCGGCACAGAATCCACCCAACGGCTCCGACTCTGGGCATCAGGCGAACCCTCTTGCCATCGCCAACCGATAACTCCCGGATTCTTGCCACGGCTTAGAGGGTACGCCTGCCGCCGAACTAAAGGCAGAGTCAAAATCCCCCAAATTCCGGATTCCCTCTTGTACTCCGAGCCTCGAGGCCACTCAGGTTTAGCGACTCGTCTATCCTTCGCCAACCCGACCTAGGAGAAAAAAATGGCAATCATCCAGCACGAGATCAGCATCAACCGCACCCCAGATGAAGTATGGGCAGTGCTCGGAGAATTTGGTGGCCTAGATACTTGGATGGATGGCGTTGAGTCATGCGTCGTAACAGGAAAGACTCGCGACATTGAGATTGCCGGCGGGATGAAAGTCTCCGAGGATGAGGTTGCACGTGACGATGCAAACCGCTCCTACTCCTACACAGTCAACGGTCACGGCCTTCCGGTCGAGAAATGGCTCTCCACAGTTGCTGTAGAGGCACAGGGCGATGGGTCGCGCGCAACATGGACGCTCGAGATGGAGCCTGATGACTTCGCCGAGGGAATCGCCGGGATCTATAAAGGCGCTCTCGACACACTCAAGGCACACGTCGAGGGCTAATTACTAGCGATAACGCCTACGCGTAACGCGTTACATACCCGCGGCGTCTAAATAACTTAAGCATGCTCACTAGAAACCAAAACGCGAGCAGGCTGAGAACAAACGCTCCTCCCGCTCCAATGCCGACGTATGCCCAATTCAATGCCTCGCCATCGACAACGCCTCTTAGAGCCGCGAACGCGTAGGTAGTTGGGAGCGCAAGAGCGATTGGGCGAACTGCGCGAGGCAGGGCATCGATTGGGTAGAACACGCCTGATAGCGGAAGAACAACGAACATGACACCCCATGCGAGAGCCTCTGCGCCTGGACCGTATCGGAGCACTACCCCGATAACAAAAAGCGAGATTGCCCACCCAACGAGAAGAAGCACCGCCGCTATTGGGACTACAGCTAGACCAAGTGTTGTGATGTTGAAGGAGAAGAATACAAAGCCTCCAATCATCATCAAGCCGACCCCGATAACGAGCTTCGCCATGCCGAATAGGGCTACCCCGCCTACGTACTCCATCTCGCGAATCGGCGTAACCATGAGGTTTAGGAGGTTGCGAGACCAGGTCTCCTCCAAGAATCCGGTACTTACTGCGATCTGAGATTGATAGACGATATGCCAGAGAATTATTCCGGCAAGAAGGTAACCCGCGGCCTGTTTGCCGCCGCTCGCGTTTCCTGTACCGATGAAAGAAGCAAGCGAACCAAACATCAAGACGTCGACTAGCGGCCATAGCGTTACATCGAAGAGGCGATGCGGGCTGCGCACGAGAACATATGCGTGCCTTCGAGACACAGCGCGCATGCGAAGCCATGAACGTTTCGCCCCAGGTCGGAGTGGAGTGGTTGGGTCGTGTTGGGTCTTCACAGGATGTGGTCCGTGTGCTGGGATGTTGGAGGATCTGAGGGCTGATAATTCTCATCGGCGAGATGGAGGAATACTCCCTCTAAATCTTCTCTTCCAAATCGTTCTGCAATTTCGGTAGGTGCCCCATCGGCGACAATGCGCCCCGCTGACAAGAACAGTACGCGCTCACAGAGTCGCTCTACCTCGAGCATGTCGTGGCTTGTTACTAGCAGCGCTGTCCCGTTGTCAGCGCATAGTTCGAGGATCCCGCCACGAACACGCCCAGCAACATCTGGGTCGAGTGAAGCTGTCGGTTCATCGAGCACAAGAAGGCGCGGTTTATGGAGAACGGCGCGCACAATACCGACCAACGTGCGCTGCCCTGACGAGAGCTGAGTTCCTTTTGCCTCGCTAAGGTGCTGAATCCTGAACCGCTCTAGCCCCTCCGCAATTGCCTTGGATGGGTCCGGAATCCCATAAATCTGTCCGAACATCATTAGGTACTCGCGCACCTTCATCTCTCCTGCAAGGGGAAGATACCCAGCGGCGAACCCGACGTGCTCTGCTGCGTGACTGCGGTTCCTGCGCTGAGGAACACCACAGATCTCGACCTCGCCCTTATCTGGGGAGATCGCTCCGAGAATCATCAGGAGAGTGGTGGTTTTACCCGCTCCATTTGGGCCTAGTAATGCAACACGCTCCCCTGCTTTAACCTCAATATCTACTCCGTCAACCGCTATCGCTCGCTTAAATTCTTTTACGAGCCCACGGGCACTTAGGACGGTATCCATGCTGCGAATGTTGTCACAGATGGGGTGCGCTGCGCCGCCAACACGGGCAGAGCAGAGTCAAGGGCCTACGCTCATCAATATGCCTGACTTCGCCGGTGAAACCTCAACAGAACTCGAGCGCAAAGCCGCTTCTCTAAAGTGGATAGCTCTCCTAGAGACGATCACGTATGTAATCCTCTTCTACTTCTGGATTATCTCGCCGAGCGCCTCGGGTAAAGCAATTACAGGCTTCTTCCATGGACTCATCTGGATGGCCTTTGTTGCCATGACGTTGATGATCACTCCCGATATTGGGTGGTCATGGGGATTCGCCGCAGCCGGAGTACTAACCGGCCCCATCGGCGGCCTCATAGTGTGGCACCGCATCCGTAGCGGCGGCGTCCCATACAAGGGCAAGAACAACTGGTGATGTCCAAGACCGTTGTCTATGCGGCCAAGCGCGTCATCACAATGAACGACGATTCTCCGTCGGCGCAGGCAGTAGCTATTCGAGACGGTCGGTTTCTCGCCGTCGGTTCACTTGAAGAAGTTCTGACCGCAGTTGGCTCCGATCATGAAGTCTCAAATGTATTCGCTGATCGGGTTCTTGTCCCGGGACTAATTGATCAACACCTGCACCCGATGCTTGGGGCAACCACCTTGACAACCGAAGTCATCGCACCCGAAGACTGGATCTTGCCACGACGGACGTTTGCTGCCGCTGTAAATGAAAACGATTACGACACTCGTCTTCTCGCTGCACATCAATCTTTGCCAGAGGGCGAGTGGCTCTTTTCATGGGGATGGCACGCGTTGTGGCATGGCCCGCTCAGTCGCGAACGCCTTGACATGTTGGTTGGAGATCGCCCGACTGCAATATGGCAGAGATCCTGTCATGAATGGATTCTAAATTCGGCGGCTCTCGACGCAATTGGCCTTACGCGCGAGTTGACCCAGGGCTTTGGACCCGCCAGCGAGCAGATCGATTGGGAGCGCGGGCATTTTTATGAAAACGGGTTCATGATTGTTCTCGCCAAGTATCTACTGCCGCATTTCATGACCCGAGAGCGATTTAATCTCGGATTAGAACAATTAGTTGAGTATCTGCATATGAATGGCGTAACTGCAATCAACGAACCCGGTATCTGGTGGCTAAGTGAGCCGTGGGATCTATATCAGGAAATTCTCGGTAGAGACGATGTGCCGTTCGAGAGTACTTTCATGGTTGAGGCACGCACCCAACCATTAAGGGAATTATCACCCGAGCAGTTCGTGGCTGATGCTTGCAGCCAAGTCGAATTTGGTAGCGGAACCAAGGTCAGAGTGATTGACCGTCATGTGAAACTTTTTGCCGACGGAGCCATCATTTCGCAATTAATGCAGATGAAGGAGCCGTATCTTGACCACGAGGGCAAACCAGATGCCGATCATCACGGCCAATGGCTGATGGAACCCGATCAACTAAAACTCGTTTTTGACACATATTGGGATGCCGAATGGCAGATACATATTCACGTCAATGGAGACCTTGGTCTTGAGGTTCTTCTTGACATCATTGACGAAGCGCAGCGCCGTAAGCCAAGAGATGATCACCGCACAGTCATCGTGCACTTTGCAAACTCAACAGAGAAGCAAGTGGCGAGAATTGCGAGTCTTGGTGCAATCGTCTCCGCTAATCCGTACTATCCCGTTGGATTTGCCGACAAATACAGTGCATGGGGTCTCGGCCCAGAGCGGGCTGATGCGATGGTGCGCTCTGCATCTGTACTTCGACAAGGTATTCCACTTTCGTTTCATTCTGATCTCCCGATGTGTCCAAGCGACCCAATGTTGATGGCATCATTTGCCGTGAATCGAACCACGCCATCTGGACGCGTTGCAGGCCCCGACCAAAGAATTGGAGTGCATGACGCACTGCGAGCCGTGACGATCGAGGCCGCTCATTCTTGGCGTCGCGAACATGAACTCGGAAGCATTGAAGTAGGCAAGATTGCAAATATGACGGCACTCGACTCAGACCCATACGAATGCGACCCAAAGTTGATCGGCAAGATCCCCATCAGGACGACCGTGTTTGACGGCAAAGTTTTTGATGTCCCACCAGAGTTCGTTATGCGGAGAAGTAGTTTTGCCGGTCTTGTATCTCACGATTTGAGTGGAGCTAGATCTCACGATGCGAACGAGCACGGGTGTGCTTGTGAGGTGGCTGGTTTCTTCGCGAAGTACGTCTCAGCGTGTGCCTGGGCTGCCTAACCCAGTGTCTTTGAGTCTCCAAAACCAAAGGCGGCGTGCCTCCCTTTGGTCACAGCACACAACTGCGCGTGTTCGTTGATCCGGACTTGTTGCAGTACGACGAAGTGTGGGCTGCTGCGGGTAAGTGGAACGACGTATTCGGTGCTGCACCTGCGGACATCGTTCGCGTCGCTGGCGGAATCGTCACCGACCTGAAACGTGCCTGACCATACGGGAGCGACACAGATCAGATGACTCAGAGGGAAGTTGCAAGAGTTGCAGCGCTGGCTGCGAGCATACCAATGGCTGGAAGGGTTCCCTTCAGGCGATCCTTTACTCGGATGTGAGCCCCAACGGCAAGGGCAAAGTAGATCGACAAGCCCAACGCGGCAGCAATTCCGATTTTGTCGACAGTGAGACCGACAATCAATCCAGCCGCTGCTGCGATCTTGATCAGGCCGAGAACAGTGCAGAGGTTGGGCGGACAATGAACTGTCTCAGCCGCTCTCATGACGCTCGGTAGTTTGAGAAAGTCCCCCATCGCCGATGCTGTACAGAGAACAGCAAGTACGACACTGAGGAAAGAGTTTGCTGAATCCATCATTGAGAAGAATAACGCATCAGCGATGCTCGCCTTAGCCAGTTGTTTACGAAATCAATTGCTGGATCGTTGGTTGGCCGATTCGTAAGGGGTTGCTTCAACCAATGGCGGCGTGCCTCCCTTTGGTCACAGCACTCAACTGCGAGTGTTCGTAGACCCTGACTTGTTGCAGTACGACGAGGTGTGGGCAGCTGCGGGCACGTGGAACTACGTGTTCGGCGCTGCTCCGGCAGACATTGCGGGTCTTGCCGGTGGAGTGGTCACCTCCCTAAAGCGCGCGTGATTGCTCAGGCAAGAATCAACAATTCTGCCATTACGCCTTCGATAACTAGCCCGGCGACATTCTCTTTCGTGCGCGACTTATCGATGACGAACGAGATTGCTCGTGCAATGAATGCCCCAGCCCATGCCGCTCCGAGTACGAGCGCAGCATCGCT
>WLHA01000052.1 GCA_009702955.1 Actinomycetota bacterium | reverse complement strand
TCGGACGCACCCTGAGTTGCGTAAAGAATACGCGTCCTGTGTTTGCGATCGAGGGGTGGTGGATGCTTCTGCTGAAGTTCTCGCATCACCTTGTTCAACGCAGCAGTAGGGACCCGCGCGTGGTACGCCTCTTCGGCTTGCCTTAGGGCCGGGAGAACATCCTTCAGGCTACGCCCTGTGAGGGCGGAGATCTTCAGGACTGGCGCGTAGGAGAGGAAGCCGAGTCTGTCGTATACGTCAGCGAGAACCTGCGGACGATCTTCGGTAGCGATGAGATCCCATTTGTTCAGCACGATGACGATCGCAGTACCTGCAGCGTCGATTCGTTCGCCGAGGCGTTGATCCTGATGAGAGACCCCCTGCTGTGCATCGATCACCAGAAGAGCGGCATCTGCCTTGTCGACTGCCTGAAGAGCGCGCACTACTGAGTAGTACTCAGCATTCTCATCGACGCGACTGCGGCGGCGCATTCCGGCGGTATCGATGAACCTCAGCGGCCCCTCGGGTGTCTCAACAACTGTGTCAATTGTGTCTCGAGTGGTCCCGGGCATGTCGTGAACAACGGAGCGCTCGTCACCGACAATGCGGTTAAAGAGCGTGCTCTTGCCGACATTGGGTCTGCCGACGATTGCAATAGCGAATAGGTGATCATCGGGTCCGCCGGCATCCGGAACCTCAGGCTCCGGTGGCAACTCGGCTACAACCGCATCAAGAACATCACCGCTACCGCGCCCGTGAATAGCAGAGACGGGGAACGGGACTCCCAAACCAAGACTTGAAGCGGTCCAGATCTCCAGCTCGCGCTTCTCGTCATCAACCTTATTAACAACCAAAAGAACAGGCTTCCCTGCGCGTTGCAGAATCCGAGCAATGGCTGAGTCCTGCTCGAGCACTCCGACCATGACATCTACAACCATGACGAGCACATCAGCCTCGCGAATCGCACGCTCAGCTTGAAGGCTGACTTGGTGAGCAAGAGGTTCGTCTGTGTCGATCCAGCCGCCGGTGTCTAGAACGATGAACCTCCTACCGTTCCACTCAGCGTCGAGGCTCTTTCGATCGCGCGTTACTCCAGGCATCTCTTCAACGATTGTTGCACGACGCCCAATAAAACGGTTAACCAATGTGCTCTTACCAACGTTGGGTCGCCCCACGATGGCCACTACTGGCAAGTCACTGCTTGCTCCAAAATCTTTCATCTAGCTAAAGCCTCCACTAGTGCGACGCCGTTCGTCGCTACTACCTCAACTGCGGGAACCAAGTCGGCTACGCCCATTCCGTCGAGGAATCGATCATTGGAGAGAGCAACATCGGGAAGGATGATCCGCTCTCCGTTTTTTAAATTCGCGATAGCTGCGGCAATATCTGCCCCAGTCATTAACCCTGTGACCCCAATGTTGCCACCGAAGAAGCGATTCTCTACGACCAGCGTCGTAATAGGTACCCCCGCAAGAGTAATTAACTCAGGGAGCAAAGGCGAAAGCACCGCATTTCCATAGGCGCCGGTCAACAAGACAACCGGCGCATCGGCGCGCCGTGAGTCCTTAACCCGAAGCAAATCAACACCCATAAGGGATTTGGGTGCCCTCTCAGCGCGATATCCCTCTGCCGGAGCACCATCAACCCATGCAAAGAACCCGGCGCGAGTCCCGGTTCCGGTCGGGCTCGCCATCGGCGCTTCTCCACCCTGCAGACCTGCACCACCTAAGCGCCTAGCAATCGAGTCTCTGACCTCTGAGATGAAAGTCGCGGCCATTCCAATTCCGTTCTCGTGCTGAAGACACTCGTCGTAGGCCTCGAGCTCAGGAAAGGGTCTACCTGCCATCAAGTAGTACTCGTCACCTAGGTAGACCATCCGGCGCCCTAGCACCTCAGTGAAAACCTGCTGCCATCCCTCGACAGTCTCCACTACTTTCAGCGCCTCAGCTTGTGTGTGCTCGCGCATCTCAGGCTCGGTGTTGAATGCACTTACCCCGAGCGGAACTACTCCAACTGTAGAGAGCCCAGAGAATCGGTCAAGAATGCCGAGCATGGTGTCATCGAGCACCGCTGCATCGTTGACTCCAGGGCATACGACTACTTGACCATGAACGTCGATGCCCTCATCGAGCAGGGCCTCTAACCATCGCAGGCTCGTTGCTCCTCGTCGATTGCGCAGCAAATGGGTACGCACATCAGGATCAGTTGCGTGGATGCTCACATAGAGAGGAGATAGTCGCTCGGTGATGACCCGCTCTAGGTCCGCCTCTGTGAAACGCGTGAGAGTAGTGAAGTTGCCATATAAAAACGAGAGCCTGTAATCGTCATCCTTGAGGGAGAGACTTTTCCGCATCCCTGGCGGAAGCTGATGAATAAAACAGAATGGACAATGGTTGTCACAGGTGCGCACTCGATCGAATACTGCGCTCGCTAACTCAACCCCTAGTGGCTCCCCTGCCATCTTCTCTACGAGAACGAATCTCTCGATCCCGCCTCGCTTTATCTCGATCTCAACATCGGCCTCATCAGACTGAATCTGATACCGGATCACATCTCGAATCGCCTCACCATTTACCGAGAGAATCTCGTCCCCGGCTACGAGTCCAGCAAGGGCAGCAGGAGACCCGGGCGCGACAGTAGAGACACGAGCGGAGGACATGTAGGTGAGTCTAGGGGCCAGCCCTCACGGCGGTAGCCTGCAGGGATGGCCGTACGTCGTGTTCTGCTCGCCGAACCCCGAGGATTCTGTGCTGGGGTCGAGATGGCCATCAAGGCCCTCTCATGGATGGTCCGAGTCTTCGAGGCCCCGGTCTACTGCTATCACGAGATTGTGCATAACCAGATCGTGGTTGATCGATTCCGCGAACTCGGTGTGATCTTCGTCGATACGGTGGAGGAGGTCCCTGAAGGAGCGCCCCTAATGCTCTCCGCTCACGGATCGGCACCAGAGGTTGTATTAGCAGCACGAGACCAAGGCAGATTTGTAGTTAATGCAGTATGCCCTTTGGTCACCAAGGTTCACCACGAAGCAAAGACTCGCGCTCGTAAGGGCTACACGGTTCTATATGTCGGTCATGCTGGGCACGACGAAGCAGTCGGGACTCTTGCCGAGGCACCTGAAGCCATACGCTTAGTGGAGCACCCCGAGGATATTGAGTCGATCGCAGCAACGATTGCTGACCCTTCGCGGGTAGCGCTACTAGCGCAGACAACTCTGGCGATGGGCGATTGGACTGACGTCATGGATGAGGCGAGAGAGAAGTTCCCTGATCTTTGGACCGCTTCTCGCAATGATCTCTGTTTCGCCACCACCAACCGCCAAGAAGCACTCACACTTATAGCCGATCGCTCCGATGCTGTAATCGTGATTGGAAGCGCAAACTCCTCGAACACACTCGCTCTCGCAAAGGTCGCCGAGGGCGCCGGCTCTCGCATCGTTCTGCGCATCGATGGACCAGATGAATTAGACCTCAAGATGATCGGCGATGCCGAGATTGTTGGTGTCACTGCGGGCGCCTCCGCTCCCGAGGAACTAGTTAACGCTGTGATTGCAAAGCTGGCTCCGTCAGAGGGCATCGAGAACGTGCGCGTTACTGATGAGGACGAGTATTTTCCACCGCCGCGAGAACTCAGAGACCTGCTCCCTTCCCTTGACATTCTCCTCTCCGTTGCTCTCGGAGGAGATCCAGATAAGGCTCGAGAACTAGGCGGGGCCTTTCGAGACGACCGAACTGTCAGCGCCTCCGTGGTGCTTGAGACGCTAAAGAACTAACGATGCTCCCAATAAACGTTGAGGCAATCCGGCTCCTCCTTCATCTATTAGCTGCCTCTATCTGGGTCGGAGGCCAATTGGTGCTTGGAGGCTTAATCCCAGCCTTAAAGCCCGCAGGCCCGGAGCACATCAGGGCTGTCGCTCGACGTTTTCAGCTCCTAGCGTGGCCATCTTTTGCAGTCCTACTAATAACAGGGGTCTGGAACCTTTTAGCCGTCGATCCAGCAAATCAGAGCAGCGCATGGATGATGACCTTGATGGTAAAGCTAGGCCTAGTTGCAGTTAGCGGTAGCGCAGCTGCAATTCATGTCTTAGTTTTTGGTCCAGCGGTTCGCAGGGCGACCAGCCCAGAGTTAAGAAAACGTGCAGCAGCTGCGAGTGGAGTCTGCGAGATGCTCAGTGTTTTATGCGCACTTGGGGCCATGCTTCTCGGCGTGCTACTCGTTGGCTAGTTAGCGAGGGTTAATAACCTGCATTCTTCATTGCTTGATCGAAGAGTGCCTGCAGGGAGTTCTGAAGTTGCTCAGTCATAGCTGTAATTGACGACCGCTTCACCGCTCCCCCGTCACGCGTTGGGGGAAAGATCGGCTCACCAATCACTACAGCAACGCGCCTCAATTTAGGGAGTACGTTCCCAGAGGCGAGTATCTGCTCGCTGCCCCCAATTGCGACGGGAACGATAGGAACACCCGTCTTGATCGCGAGGTAAGCAGCCCCATCAAAAAACTCGCCGAGGGTGGGGCCTGTGAGTCGTGTCCCTTCTGGGAATAGGGCGGTTGGCTCACCCCCTTCAATGCATGCCTGGGCAGTGCGGAGCGCAGCGCGGTCTGCGCTTCCTCTATCGACTGGGAACCCTCCTAGCCCCGTCAGCAACTTAGCGAGAAGCGGTTTCTTAAAGAGCTCCTGCTTGGCCATAAAACGTATGCGGCGCTTAGTCGAGTAGGTAGCGAATGGAATATCCATAAGCGAACGGTGAGTTGGGGCAAGAATATATGCACCCACTTTCGGCACGTTCGCTTTTCCGGTCACACGCACACGAAAGAGGACCCGACAGAGCGCAAGAACTATTGACCTAACGGTCCGATAGAAGATCATTGGAGAACCTCCCTTTTTAAAAACTCTCTCACGATCGTCTCTACCACTTCGTCGATCGCCATAGTGGTCGAGTCAAGTATTAGAGCATCTTTAGCAGCAACAAGTGGAGAGATCGAGCGCCCAGAATCGGTGGCATCTCGACGCGCTAGATCAGCCTCAACATCGGCAAAGTTAGCTTCACGCCCAGCAGATTGCTCATCAATCACCCTTCGTCGCGCTCGCTCTGAATCGCTTGCTGTAAGAAATACCTTCACCAAAGCATCGGGGAATACAACTGTGCCGATGTCGCGCCCCTCAACTACGGCTCCACCGTGCTGCGATGCCCAGAGTCGCTGTTTCTCAACTAGCACCTCCCGAACTCCCGGGTGAGCCGAGACAGTAGAGACCTCACTAGTCACCAATGCTCCACGAATCTCCTGCGAGATGTCGACTCCATCGAGCAGTACTCGGTCTGAGAGTTCAATCTTCGCCGAGGAAGCTGCTTTGGTGCAGGCGTTATTGTCAGATGTATCGGCTCCAGCGCTAATTGCTGCGTACGTCACTGCTCTATACATTGCGCCTGTATTTAGAACTTCGAGACCGAGAGCTTCAGCGCATGCGCGTGCGACCGTTGATTTACCAGCCCCAGCAGGGCCGTCAATTGCGATAACTCTCACTAATTACTCTCGCGCAGACGGGCTAAATCAATATCGAAACCTGGGTATGAAACATCGACTGCGTCCCAACCGATTATCTCTGTACTACCAGAACAGGCAAGCGCCGCTACGGCGGCACACATCGCGATGCGATGATCGCCGTAGGTCTCTACAGATCCGCCATCCAAAGAGCCGCCCTCAATTCTCATACCGTCGTCGGTAGCCACTGCTCTCACGCCAAGAGCCTCAAGCATCGCTACAGTCGTCGCTATTCGATCGCTCTCCTTTACACGCATCTCGCCGGCGCCTGTAATGGTGGTTTGACCGTTTGCAGTTGCCGCTGCAACAGCGAGAATGGGGAGCTCGTCAATGATGCCCTCACTTGATTCGATTACCACACCACTTAACGGGGCAGACCTAACCGTGATATCACCGACAGGCTCGCCTAGGCGCTCCTCAGTTATCTCACTCTCGATATCCGCGCCCATCGCGATCAATACATCTAAGTACGCAACCCTTAGAGGATTGAGCCCAACCCCTTTGATCGTGATCTCAGAGCCAGGAACAATTGTCGCAGCAACCACAAAAAACGCTGCAGATGAAGCGTCGCCTGGTATCTCCAGAGTAAATGGATCCAAGGCTCCTACTGCTCTGACCTTGACCGTTGTTGAGTCGAGTACCTCAATCGGAGCGCCAAGCGCACGGAGCATCCTCTCGGTATGGTCCCGGCTCGGCTGAGGTTCGTGAATCTCCGTCCAACCACTTGCCTGCATCCCAGCAAACAGCAAGGCGCTCTTAACTTGTCCACTCGCTACAGGAAGATCGTGACGACACCCCGTTAACACTCCTCCGTCAATCTCTATTGGCGAGTGTCCATCTGTCGAAACAATCTTCGCACCCATCATGTGGAGCGGCTCGACAATACGTGCCATAGGTCGAGACGAGAGCGATTCGTCACCAACGAGAACCGAGTGAAATGGTCGACTGACCAATATGCCAGCGAGCATTCGCATCGTCGTTCCGGAGTTACCGCAATCGAGGGGGTCGTCGGGCTCTGTAAATAGGTCGTATCCCCTACTCTGCAATGTCAACTCGCCATCCGTTGGCGTTGCGAATATTTCGAGCTGCTCGAGCACCTTGAGCGTGCTCTTTACATCGCCACCAAGGGAGAGACCGCGCAGTACCGATCGGCCATCCGACAAGGCGGCAAAAAGCAGTGCTCGATGAGAAATCCCCTTGCAACCTGGAACAGATATCGCTCCACGCAGAGGTTTACCTGGAGAAAATATCGCTCTAGAAGATATACCCGAGCTACTCATAGTTCGCTCCTCACTGGGCGGTAGCCCGACGAGATCAGCGCATCTACAAGAGATGCGGCTCGCGCACTAGGGACGACAAGCACGAGCACTCCACTCTCACCCTCGATTGAGTGGACAATCTCCAAATCAAGAATATTGACGCCAAGACTCCCAGCAAGGGTCGTTACCTCAGCAAGCACGCCTGGGCGGTCAGCGATAGGTGTACGAATCTCGGTGAGCGGGCCCTCGATCGCAGCAGAGACCGGGAGAGCTCTTCGAGAGTTTCTCGCTCTTGTCAAGAGTTCAAGAAGAGCAACACGATCGCCACTCGCAACCATTCCACGAACCGCTCCTAGCGCCTCAACATAACTATCGAGCGCATCAACAATCGCGTTCTTATTAGCGGCGCATATATCGGGCCAGATCGCAGGATGGCTCGCAGCGATGCGCGTCATATCGCGAAATC
>WLHA01000051.1 GCA_009702955.1 Actinomycetota bacterium | reverse complement strand
CGCTAGAGACGAGAAGATGAATGCGATGGATCCACCAATGAGTAGACCAATGAATACCTTGGGGTCCGCGACGTTGATCGGAACCCTCAGGTAGACGCTCTGACCAGTTGCGAGAAGCCTGTCGATCTTGGCCTGGCCAAACTGCTCCACGGCGATGATGTCGATGTAGGAGGCGAAGAGCGCAACCGCTGCGATTACCGCAGAGCCAATCGCAAATCCCTTTGTAACAGCCTTAGTGGTGTTACCAACGGCATCAAGGCTCACCATGATCTTCTCGGCCTCACCACTGAATTCACCAGACATCTCAGCGATTCCAGCAGCGTTATCGGCGACTGGACCGAAGGAGTCCTCAGAGACGATTACTCCGGTGGTTGCAAGCATGCCCATTCCGGAGAGTGCGATTAGGTAGAGAACGAACTGAACGTTTCCGCCACCAAGTCCGATTGCAACACCGATTCCGATAGCGATTGCAACGATTGACCAGACACTTGACTCGAGACCACTGCTGGTACCCGAGAGAACAACTGTTGCGGGGCCGGTGCGGGTTGACTCAGCAATCTCAATAACCGGCTTGTGCTCGGTAGATGTGAAGTACTCGGTCAACTTGCTTAGAACCTGAGCAAGGATCAAACCAACTACCACGGCTGCGAACATGCGCCACCCTGGGTTGGTAACCGTTGTTACAACCTCTCCCGCCTTGGTTGTAAACGACCCGGCCGTGTTGCCAACGTAGAGGAGGGCAAGAGCAAGGGTTCCTATTACAGAGAGAATTCCAGCAGTTAAGAAACCACGGTTGATAGGTGCAAGTGCAGACTTGTCCTTCTCAGATGCACGCACCATGAGAACTCCAACGATCGATGCGAGGACGCCAATCGCGCGAGCAGCGAGGGGGAAGATGATTCCGATTACCCACTTCTTGGGGTCTTCGGGGTAGAGCGCACGGAATGCGGCTACACCGAGAATGATCGAGGCCACAAGGGTTACCTCGTAAGACTCGAAGAGGTCTGCGGCCATTCCGGCACAGTCACCAACGTTGTCGCCAACATTGTCAGCGATTGTTGCTGGGTTGCGAGGGTCATCCTCGGGGATGCCCTGCTCAACCTTGCCCACTAGGTCGGCGCCTACATCGGCTGCCTTTGTGAAGATTCCTCCACCGACACGCATGAAGAGTGCGATTAGAGATCCACCGAATCCGAATCCAATGAGGATCGCAGAGGAGGTGTTCTGGAAGAGCATGATGATGATCGTTGCTCCGAGCAGACCGAGGCCCACCGTGAACATTCCGGCAACTCCACCGGTGCGGAATGCAACTCTCAGCGCATCGGCCATTGAGCCGTTACGTGCAGCAGCTGCAGTACGTACGTTTCCGCGCACCGCAAGGCTCATTCCGATGAAACCGGTTAGCCCTGACATGAACGCTCCAGCAATGAATGCAAGGGTTCTGAAGGTTCCAGCACTCGCCATCGATGAAAGGCCAGCGCTACCTGTTAGGCCGCGCATGTCCTCCGGCTGCAGTGCCTTGGTCGAGGTTAAGAAGACAACTACCGCAACGGGGATCAGGATCACAGCAATAGTGCGGAACTGCCTCTTGAGGTACGCCATAGCGCCCTCTTGAATCGCAGTTGCGATCTCGATCATTGACTGAGTTCCCTGGTCCGCAGCAAGCACTCCACGCATCAGCCAGAAGCCAACGAGGATTGCGAGAACTGCGGTCGCCGCAGAGGCCCAAAGCAAGGCCCATTCGGTTGAACCTAGGTGAAAGAGTTGGTAGCCACCCTCGGCTGCGAGATTCATTCGGACTCTTGCTCCTTGTAAAGATTGTGACCGCGTGCATCTGCTCGCGGTTGGCCCTTCGAGGCCCTTATATGTTGCCGATCTGTTACCGGCGGTAGACCGGTTTGGCGCTAGTGACCGAGGCCACTTAGACCGGGTGAATCTAGCCGGAGAGCCCTGCCTTGGGCCGAACCGTCACGCTAGAAGAAATCGGGGTTACCGCCAATGACCTATATCGCCCCCTATATCTCCCCATCCAGAATCGCCCATATCCGCATCCCTCAACCCAGATATGTAGTGCCTTATGTGGTGCCTTATGTGGTGCCTCATTAAACGCCTCTCAGCGAGAATGTGACTACTCCATGTGGTACGGAACGGAGGTCACCACTGTCCCCTTGCGGAATAGCAGGCGGGCCTTGAGCACAAGAGCGCTCTGATTGTGCAGAAGGTGCGCCCACCAAGAATCCACCACGAACTCCGGGATCACGACCGTAACTGTGTCGTTGTCGCGCTGGGCATCAAGCTCGTCAATAAAGGCGAGGACTGGCCCTGTGAGCTCGCGATACGGGGAGTGGACCAACTCGAGGGGGATCTCAATATCGAAGACCCTCCAGGACTCCACAACAGCCGCCTCCTCCTCGTCATCGGAGACAATACATACAGCGATCAAGCGGTTGGGGTTGAGGGATCGGGCATAGGCGAGAGCCTCTAGTACCCCTCGGTGGACCTTCCCTACGAGTACGACGACAGTGTGGTTGACCGGGCGCGTCTTGTAGTCGGCTGTGACAGCAAGGCTCAGCGAGACACTCTTGTAGTGCTTGTGGATGACCCTAAAGATCATGATGATGAATGGGATGACCACAATCGGCACCCACGCGCCACTTGAGAATTTCGTTACGGCAACAATTAGGAGCACAACCAAGGTGGCGAATGACCCGACACCGTTGAGCACCATATTGCGCTTCCAACCCTGCTCTTTCTCTTTGCGATGGTGCACCACCATGCCGGCCTGCGAAAGAGTAAATGAGGTGAACACGCCTACCGCATAAAGCGGTATCAAGGCGTTGGTCTTACCGCCGAAGCCGACGATTAACGCGCTAGCCGTAACCGCAAGTACGAGCACTCCGTTGGAGAAGACAAGCCTGTCACCGCGGTTGGCCAACTGCTTTGGCAGGTAGCCATCGGCTGCAATGATCGAAGAGAGCCTCGGGAAGTCTGCGTACGCAGTGTTGGCTGCGAGCGTCAAGATCGCAGCCGTCGCAAACTGCAGAATCAGATAGAGCGGACCGCTCCCAAATACGAGGAGTCCCATCTGCGAGAAAACAGTTTGGTCGTGGCTTGGGTACGGCTGTATCCGATGGGCCAATAGTGAGACGCCAAAGAACAACCCGCCAAGAATAAACGCCATCCAGGTGAGGGTTGCGGCTGCATTTTTAGACTCTGGGCGCTTGAATGCTGGTACTCCATTGGAGATTGCCTCTACACCGGTCAGTGCGACTGCACCGGAGGAAAAACCCTTTAAAATAAGGAATAATCCGAGCGTTCCACCGGATGCGAGCGTACCGTCAAAGGCCTCCTTATCGAAGGGCACCGTTCCGATATTGCCAGTAAACGACTGGTATAAACCGTAGGCAATTAGTCCGGTCAACATCACGATGTAAATGTATGTAGGTGCAGCAAAGATGCGACCTGATTCTTTAATCCCGCGCAGGTTCGCCAAGCTGATCAAAAGGATCAGCGCGAGCCCGAGCTCTACTCGGTGGTTAGCGAGACCTCGAAGTGCCGGGATAGAGATAATGGCGGCGACACCTGCAGAGATTGATACGGCAACGGTGAGTATGTAGTCGACGAGCAGCGATGCCCCTGCTACGAGAGAAGGAGTCTCTCCAAGGTTCTCGCGCGACACAACGTATGAACCGCCTCCGCTCGGATACGCAAAGATTGTCTGGCGGTATGACGTGACGACAATCGCCAAGAGAAGCGCTACCGCAATCGCGATTGGCATCAAGACGTTGAGCCCTAGCGCGAGGCTTGATGCTCCAAGCGCTACAACAAAAAGAATCTCCTCGGTCGCATAGGCCGTTGAGGAGATCGCATCCGAGGAGAAGACCGCAAGAGCGATCGTCTTAGAGATGCGCTGATGCTCTTGCTCAGTCGTAGCGAGTGGCCTACCCACAAATATCCGTTTTAACGCAGAGAACATTTCTTGTGGCCCCCAAGAGCAGCGGAGAGGATCTTTGAAAATGCTCACAAGCAATCTGTTTACTTACTTACAGTCCCCAAGTGAGTCCCTCTATCCTGCCACTCTCGGCGGCCCCAAACCCGCACCCGGCAATGGGCGAATAGCTAGAGATACGCCTAAGGCAAACGAGCGCGGGTAGGTTGTGGAGATGCGTGTTGCCATTGCGGGTGCAGGAAACGTCGGACTCCATGTTGCTAATGCTCTTCATAGAGCAGGCCATGAGATTTTGCTCATTGAGCAGCGACAGGCCGTGGCTAACAGAGCCACAGTTGAGGAGGGCATCGAGTGGTATATCGGTGACTCATGTGAGGTCTCCTCACTTCGCGAGGCAAAACTCGAGACATGTGAGGTACTCGTTGCTGCCACCGGCGACGACGAGGACAATCTCGTTACCTCACTGCTGGCGAAACAAGAGTTTGGGATTCCGCGAGTAATCGCACGCGTCAATCACCCGAAGAACGAGTGGATGTTCAATGAGAACTGGGGCGTAGACCAATTTGTCTCTACCCCACAGCTCATCACCAGCCTCGTAGAGGAGGCCGTGAACGTTGGAAAGCTCGTTGAACTCCTGCGCTTCGACGGCGGATTGGCCCGACTCGTAGAAGTAAAACTCAACGAGGACTCCCCGATTGTCAACAAAACAATCAAAGAGATTGATATCCCTCGTGATGCAACAATCGTTGCGATCCTGCGAGAGGAGCACTTAATCGTGCCTAGGGGAGACTCGGTCTTCTACGTAGGTGATGAGGTGCTTGCGCTAGTGACCCCTGACTCAGAAGACTCAGTGCGTCACATCCTCACTAACGACTGAGGGCTCGACTGAGGGCTCGACTCAGGACTCGACTCAGCCCTTGTCCTCAACGCAGCCAGAAACCTGTCAGGTTGGTGTGCCTCTAGGAATAATTCGGTAGACGGGGTTCATGAATACCACCCTTGCATTCTGCCTAAACGGCACACCTTCAAGCATCAACCTACGGCCGGTATTAAGGCCTGGAATCGTTCGACGCCCCAAGAAGACTGCTGTAACAGAGCCTCTGCCATCTTTCACTGTCACCTCAAGAGCAGCGGAGTTAGCCCTAGGCACCAGCCTCACGGAGGAGATCTCGCCGGCAATAAATACCGGCTCCCGCATCTTGATCTGGTCGATCGGCACTGCTCGAGCATCCTCTGACCACTCCACTAGAGCTACGCGATCAAGTTCTTGCACTGGCTTGGTCAACTTGTCTAGGAATTTCTTCAGCGCCATAGCTATTGCCTCCGCCCGGCACAATACCCGCAGGACCAAATAGTTGCCTGCCCCAAAGAAACGCCCCCCGAAGATACAGCCCTAAAGAAACAGCCCCAAAGGAAACAGGAAGCCCCGGGTCAAGCAATTCCTCACGTCTGGTTCTACGATGGTTGAGACCGATACGAGGGAGATTGCTTTGCACGTCGTAGTCGTCGGCTGTGGCCGAGTGGGTAGTGAGATCGCAGTGACGCTTGAGGCTCAAGGCCATAGCGTCTCAATTATCGATAAGCGTAAAGACGCGTTTCGCCGCCTCTCGAGCAATTTTACCGGTGACCGCATTGTCGGTTTTGGTTTCGATAGAGACACGCTCATCGAGGCAGGCATTACCGACGCCGGAGCACTCGCCTCTGTTACCTCTGGAGACAACTCGAACATCATGTCAGCGCGTGTTGCGCGCGAGACATTTGGAGTGCCACAGGTTGTAGCAAGGATTTATGACCCACGAAGAGCAGCGATCTATGAGCGCTTAGGGATACCTACCGTTGCTACCGTCTCGTGGACAACAGAGCAGGTTGTGCGACGACTCATCCCAACGACGCTCCCCACTGATTGGACCGATGCCTCTGGTGGTGTCCATCTAGTCGAGCGAACACTCCCGGGGCACTGGGCTGGAAGGCGACTCTCCGGTATTGATGAGTCCGGGAGATTTCAATTAAGCGCTATTACTCGCCTTGGAACCGCTCAGGTTGCTCGCAACGATCTCGTCGGTCAGTCCGGAGACATTCTTCACCTGGTAGTTGCCGCCGATGCCTTGGATGAACTCGAGAAGCGGCTAGCTACTACTACCGACCACTAGCTCGACCACTAGCTCGACCACAAACCCCCGCAGCAAGATTCGCGCATCGCGCCACCATCTCAACCTGTTCGCGTGGCATCGTTGCGAAATGCAATCCAACTTGCGAGCCTCAGTTCAAGGACAGCGACACCTAAACCTCTCGAGGGTCCTGATCCCAACAACATTGTTTCTCTGCACTGCACTGATCGCAGCTTGCGGCTCAGACGGCAAGGCCGCCACCAATAACCCAGAGAAGACACCGCAGGCCGAGAAGGTTCAGTTCGCTGCGGGAGACGTGAAAGTGGTGCGTACAGGTAATACCGGAGAGGCCAACCTGAGCGACGTCGATGCATTGGTCGCGGCGACTCAAAATTACGTGCGCCAAGCCTCTGTCATTCCAATGCACGGTAAGTCGCTAAAGATCTCAGACCTGCTTACCTCCGCTGCAAAGCCAAACGCAGTCGGCGAAGCAAGCGATGCGCTCACCGATGTTGGTATCTCCCCTGCTACAGAGTCCGTGGAGGTAACGAGCGCTCCATTGCCCATCACGATTCTTACGGACAACACCGGGGTCGCTGCACTTGCAACCGTCTCAATTGACGTAACCATCAGCACCAAAACAAAGACTGGTGCAGTAACGATCCATCGGGTCGGCGAACTCGCGTTTGTTCACGAAGGAGACGCCTGGTTAATTGACGGCTGGCGGCTCACCGTCAACCGAGATGGCAAAGGAATTGCTTCAGCGCCCAAAACATCCTCCTCAACAAAGGCTCCGTGATGCTGACCACCGGAATAACTTTTAAGCGCTTCATCAAACGCGCAATTAGCGCCGCCTCGATTGTTCTCCTCGCAATTGCCATGGGCACCGGAGGGCTTGCTGCATGGTGGCTGAAGACTGGGCGCATGCCAATCGCCGCAGGGGCAACATACGTGACAGTTACCAAGACCGCGAGCGCAGACACAACCCCCGTCCCTGGGATTGCGCCGATATTTGTATTAGTTGTCGGCAGCGATGCTCGTAGCGGAGAGACCGTTGCTCGCGGTGATGCGATTCACCTTGTTGGAGTAAATCCACAGAGCGGTCAAGCCACAATGCTTGATATTCCGCGTGACACTGGTGCTCAGATTCCTGGCCACGGGACCGACAAGATCAACGCAGCAATGTCAGCAGGTGGCCCGCAACTGCTCGCGGATACCGTAGGGAATCTCGTAGGAGTAAAGGTTTCGTTTGTAGTTACAACCGACTTTGATG
>WLHA01000050.1 GCA_009702955.1 Actinomycetota bacterium | reverse complement strand
TTCGCACAGATTGTTCACCTACTTGATCGCTCAATGTGCGCTGCGATTGGAATTAGCCACGGCGCCGCCGAGGTACAGCGTCTTGCAATTGAGGAGTGGCGTGGGGCGAGCCCTGTATATGGAGAACGCCTTCGAGAGATCATGAACATTGAGGGCGACGGGGTCTCCGCAATATTTAAGGTTCTGCAACTCGACCCTGGGTTTCCTCACCACTACCTCGATGTTCGCTACGAACTAATTGATGAGAGTCATGGTTTTTTTGAACTTGCCTACTGCGGTGCTCTCATGGACGCAGAGCCATGGGGCGAGAAGATGGTTACCGGTATGTGCCATCACATCGAGGACGGAACCTTCGACTACACCGCTCAGGCAGTCAATCCAAAGGCACACATCACGCATGTGCATAGACCGCCGCGTGTGCCGAGCGATCGATCGCCCCATTGTCGCTGGGAGATAACGATTGACGACGACAACGAGACCGTGCCAGAGGCCGACATCACCAAGATTGTTCGCGGCACAACCGCTGCGACCTTTAAGTACCCACCAATGCGAGATGGCACGCCCCACATTCCAGCAAAACAGGTTGGGAACTAAGTGTCCATCGCATACGAAACCACTCGCCGACGCTTGACTGTTCGCCAAGTTGAGGCTGCCGAGCAATTACTAAACGCTGCAGAGATTGAGGTAGAGCAGACCGGCTACGCCGCCCTATCGATGCGCGGTGTTGCGAGGCGCGCTGGGCTCGCCTCCGCAACGGCGTACACATACTTCTCCTCGAAGGACCACCTGTTAGGCGAGTTGCTATGGCGCAGGATTGCAGCGGTGCCAGAGACCAGAAACGAGCAGAGCACCGACGCTGCAGCATCTCTGGCTAAACGACTCTCTCGAGTTGTCTACGACCTTGGCGAGATAACAAACGGAAGCCCCGAGGTAATCGCAGCCTGCACCCAAGCGCTGCTCAGTTCGAATCCGGACGTCAAGCCTTTAAGGGATCGCATCGGTCTCGATATTCGCAGACGCATGGCTGCCGCATCGGGAGACCAGCGCGACAAGCACCTCATTGATGTTTTAGTAACTACTTACTTTGGTGCGCTCCTCAGCGCAGGCATGGGGCACATCAAGCACAGCGATGTACCTGCATTTGTTGAGAGCGCGTTACTACTCATGACAGAGAGCCGGGAGGATCTGAAGTGAGCGAAGCATCTGCTCTTAATCTTGGACCGCTCGAGTTCAGCCCGTACGACTATCGAATACACGAGGATCCATACCCAACGTACGCGCGCATGCGCTCTGAGGCCCCTGTATTTAGAAACGAAGAGTTCGATTTTTGGGCGCTCTCTCGCCACAACGACATTCTCTCGGCATTCCGAAATATCGAGGTTTTCTCAAACTCTTTTGGGGTTGCGCTCGATCCCTCTGCCTATGGCCCTAACGCTCACCGCACGATGTCCCTCCTTGCGATGGATCCCCCAAATCACACTCGCATTAGATCAATCGTTACTAAGGAGTTCACCCCTAAAAAGATTGCTGCACTTGAACCCCGAATGCGCGCTATTACTCGTGAGCACCTAGAGCCAGCACTTGAGGGTGGGGGCTTCGACTTCATAAATGATTTCGCGGGGCTTGTGCCGATGGATGTCATCTCAGAGTTAATTGGTGTGCCATATGCGGATCGCGCGGAGCTGCGAAGGCTCGCTGATCTGCTTGTGCATCGCGAAGAGGGAGTATTTGACGTCACTCCCCAAGGCTTCGAGGCTGCAATCGAACTCTTTGTTTATTACGAGGCATTTCTCATCGATCGACGGCTGCACCCAGGCGACGATCTAACTACGCAACTGATAGAGACTGAGGTCAATGGAGCACGCTTGACCAACGAGGAGATAATTAGTTTTCTGTTTCTACTCGTCGTTGCCGGGAACGAAACAACAACCAAACTCCTTGGCAATGCGTGGTACTGGGCGTGGTGCAACCCCGAGGAGCGTGCCAAGCCCTTCAACGATCCAGCTCGCATCTCAGACTGGGTTGAAGAGACCCTGCGTTTCGATGGCTCCACTCAAATGGTTCTGCGCACCACGCACACTCCCATTGTCATCCGTGACACGCTCATCGACGCAGGTGCGCGCGTATTTCTTCTCATCGGCTCCGCTAACAGGGACGAGCAAGTATTTGATCGCGCAGATGTCTACGACCTTGATCGCCCCAACGGAGATCTCATGAGCTTTGGAAATGGAAGACACTTCTGTTTAGGTGCACTTCTTGCTCGTCATGAAACTCGCATTGCTCTAGACGAGTTAGTGAAGCGCGTAAGTGACTACGAGATTGATGAGGCCTTAATGGCACGAGTCCACTCCGCAAACGTGCGTGGGTTCGCAACACTCCCGACAACCGTAAAGGTGCGCTGAAATGGCAAAGTTTCCTCCCCACCCAGAACGTCGCGGTGCCGTGATCACCGGCGCATCCTCTGGAATCGGCCTAGCCACCGCTGAAGCCCTGGCGCTCTCTGGCCACCCAGTCGTTCTAGGGGCGCGTCGCGTCGACGAGCTCGAGGCAGCCGCTGCACGCATTCGCGAAAATGGTGGCGAGGCTCATGCAGTGTTTCTTGATCTCGCCGATTCGGGAACAATCGAGAACTTCTGCGAAATAGCACGTGATGCATTGGGCGAGATCGAGATCATCGTTGCAAACGCTGCACGCAATCAGGTTGGTTCGGTACTCGATACTGATCCAGAGGAGTTTGAGGCTGTGATGTCTGTCAATGTCGCAGGGACTCACCGCGTTATTCGATCCCTTCTTCCTGCAATGGTTGAGAGACAACGCGGCGACATAGTTTTTGTTACCTCGGATGTAGTTGTGAATCCAAGGCCCTCGATGGTTGCCTATGTCGCGTCAAAATGGGGCCTAGAGGGGTATGCGCGCGCACTCCAGATGGAGTTGGAGGGAACCGGTATTCGCGCAACAGTTGTGCGACCAGGACCAACTCTCACTGGAATGGGCATGGACTGGGACGCAGACGCAACCAACGCAGCTCTCGATCTCTGGCGAAAGTGGGGGCTTTCGCGCCACGACAACTACATGCGCCCAGCCGGAGTCGCCGAGGCAGTGATGGCAGTAGTGGAGATGGCACGCGGTACCCACATAACGACTCTCGAGATTCATCCAGAGGCGCCACTTCATGAGGTAGGCGAATGACCAGTGCGCCGCTAAAGACTCCACCGACTGTCTCAGGCTCTGACGGTAAAAGCGGTCATCTTGAGGAGCTTCGTACCGATCCGATCGGACTCCTCGAGCGCGTGCGTGACGAGTGCGGCGACGTAGGGATATTCAACCTTGCCGAGCGCGAGGTTGTCCTTCTGAGCGGAGCTGAAGCGAACGAGATCTTCTTTCGCGCTCCAGAGGAGGTGCTCGATCAAGCTGAGGCATACCCATTTATGAAGCCAATCTTTGGTGAGGGCGTTGTATTCGATGCGTCCCCTGAACGACGTCGCGACATGCTTCACAATCAGGCTCTGCGCGACAAGTTCATGCGGGGCCATGCCGCCACTATCGCAGCAGAGGTTGAGGCGATGACCGCTAAGTGGAGCGACACAGGAGAGATTGACCTCCTTGATTGGTTCGCCGAGCTAACTATCTACACCTCATCGGCTTGCCTAATTGGAAAGAAGTTTCGTGACGAACTCGATCGCAGGTTTGCAGACCTGTACCACGATCTCGAACGCGGCACTGACGCACTTGCATTTGTTGATCCGTATGCGGATATCGAGTCGTTCGCAATTCGCGACTCTTCACGCGCAGCCTTAGTTGAACTTGTACAAGCCATCATGACTAACCGTGAAATAGCTATTCCTGCTGAGGGCGACGATCGAGACCTTTTGGATGTGCTTATGTCAATTCGAGAGGAGGACGGCTCATTACGTTTTACTGCGGACCAGGTAACCGGCATCTTCATCTCAATGATGTTTGCGGGGCATCACACAACCTCAACTACTGCATCATGGATGCTTATTGAGTTGCTGCGTAGACCGGAGCAACTCGGCAGAGTTTTAGATGAGACAGACCGGCTCAATGCCGGCGGGGAGGAGATCTCCTACCGAGTGTTACGCGAGATGCCTTGGCTAGAGGCTGCCTTGAAAGAGACTCTACGGCTCCACCCGCCACTAATTTTGTTACTCCGTGTTGCGAAGGTTGATCTAGAGATTCAAGGATTAGCAGTTAAGGCAGGCCAGATGGTCGGTGCTTCTCCATGGGTCTCCAATCGAATTGCTGAGGCATTCGCAGACCCAGATCAATTCGAGTGCGAGCGCTATATAGATCCTCGGGCCGAGGACGAGATGAACCCTTGGAACTGGATTCCGTTCGGAGCAGGACGCCACCGCTGTGTCGGTGCAGCATTTGCGATGATGCAGCTGAAGGCAATCTTTACGGTGCTGTTTCGCGATTGGAGTCTCGAGCTCGCACAGCCGTCGGATTCATACCGAGCAGATATGTCCAAGATGGTTATTCAGCTTGAACAGCCTGCCCGTATCCGTTACTCCCGACGAAATAGGTCCTTGTAATGCGGATCAATATCGACCGAGACCTATGCCAAGGTCACGGTGTCTGCGAGTCAGAGGCCCCAGAAGTCTTTGCGGTGGCACCAAAGGCAACAACCGTTACGGTTCTAAATGAAGATCCAGACCAATCACTTCGGCCACGAATAATGGCTGCGGTGAAGTACTGCCCTACCCATGCAATATCAATTAGCGAAGAGGAGTAACGATGTCATACCCACGTGCCGAACTAGAAGAGATGGTTGAGCGTTGGTTAGCGATCAACAAAGAGTGCGAGAAGAACCTCAACTGGGAGCCGATGGCGGAGCTCTATACCGATGACGCAACATACGGCTGGAACGTTGGGCCGAACGATGAGTTCATGGCTGTCGGAAAAGAGGAGATCAAAGAATTAGCGCTCGGTAGCGAGATGAGCGGACTCGGCGGCTGGGTCTACCCATACCAGCATGTTTTGATTGATGACGTTAAGGGCGAGATCATGGGGCTCTGGAAACAGGTCGCAATCGCGAAACGCGATGACGGAAGTCATTACGAGGTAGCAGGTCTCGGTGGTAGTTGGTTTGTTTATGGTGGCGACTTCAAATGGAAGTGGCAGCGCGACTTCTTTGATGTCGGGAATGCGACTGCAGTATTTATGGAGATGATTAAGCACGACAAACTTACAGAGGGAATGCAGAAGCGACTCGAGCGTGCAATGGCCGGGGAGCGTCTACCTGGGCACTTCGGGCACGGCGAGGCTCCAGTTGGACTTTGGGAGCGTTGATCTCAATTTCTCAAATCTCGCGGGTTCTCTGAACGGTCAATGCTCTTCGGTTAAATCTGCGAGAAAGCCGTTCGCGCGATTACAGGTCTATGCGTCGCGCGGCCGATGATTACTCCATGCAACTCCGATCGCGTTACAACTTCCTACGCATAATGATCGTTGTTGCATCAATCGCAGTCATCACATGGAGCAGTGCAGCCGGTGCAACCGCTACTCCTAATAGCGATGTCGCCCGATCGCCCTTGAGTTCGAAGGGGGACGTTCTATCCGCTGGAGAGTTAAGCAAGTCTCCCGCGGTGGCGGACTCTACAAACCTTGTTGCACTTCAATGGCGCGGCGACACTTCAGTGAAGATTGCGGTAGAGGCGCGCAGTGACTCCGGCACTTGGCACAGGGTTGCGACCGTAGGCGAGGCTGATGGTGGGGCTGACTCTGGCTCGGTTGATTCAGTAGTTGCCGCCGCGAAACTTCGCGATGGCCTCCTATCCTCTGAACCAGTCTCGGTAAGGAACGTCGACGAGGTTCGTGTGCGAGTTCTAGATGGCGATCTAGCTGATGCGCGGCTAATCGCCATCTCCGAAACACATAGTGCTCCGCCCGTTCCGCTTGGGCCCGGACTAATCGCGGGTGGCGCTGCTGGTTCTTTCGTAGCGATTGGAATGGTTATACCGCGTCGGCGATTACTCGGAGGAGTTGCTGTTCTAATTGTTGGGGGCGCATTTATTGGATCGAGTCTCTCCTCGCCGCAAGCAGCGAATGCACTAATTCCAAATCAGCCGGCCATCATCTCGCGTGCCGCCTGGGGTGCTGATGAATCACTACGGCTTACTTCGTGCCCTGATGGCCCCAATTTCGTTCAGCCAGAGTTTGTTGTGGTGCACCACACCGCCACATCAAATGGAGATACTCCTGCACAGTCAGCGGCAACGGTTAGGTCTATCTACACCTATTACGTTCTAGGTCGCGGCTACTGCGACCATGGCTACAACTTCTTGATTGATCGCTATGGTCAGATATTTGAGGGGCGCTTCGGCGGAGTGAATCGAGGAGTAATTGGAGCGCACGCCACCGATTTCAACGCAGGCTCAGTGGGTATCGCTCTCATCGGAGATTTCTCTAACACCACTCCACCGGCCGCCATGCAAGACGCATTGAATCGCCTATTGCTTTGGAAGATGACCGTAAACCACATCGATCCAAATGTTCCTGTAGCTACACGCGGTGCAGTCATTGACCCAATTATTGGCCACCGTGATGCGGGCGCAATCTCTGGCGACGGCACTGCTTGCCCAGGGAACGCGGGCTACTCAATCCTGCCAGCGCTTAGAAACTTTCTACGCGCCAGCGTGCCCATTGGGGTGCCGTGGTCAAACCTCGAACTTATTCAGCGAACTCCGGGGTCTGTTCGTTTTGCGGGTTGGGCACTAGACCCAGACTCGCCAGATCCAATTGATATCCACGCGTACGTTGACTCCGACGGGACGCGCCACTTAGCCGATCTAGAGCGTCCCGATATTGGTGCTGCATTCCCGGAGAACGGAGCAGAGCACGGCTTCGATATCACTCTCCCGATCTCGCCGGGTGGCCACTCAATCTGCCTGTATGCAATCTCTATTGGTAAAGGCCGCAACGACATCATTGGGTGCGCGCGTACCACTGGAAGCCCGATTGGTTTCTTTGAGGGTATCGGGCGTGAACCGGGATGGATCGGCGTCTCCGGTTGGAGCCTCGATCCAGATACTCGAGACTCAATTCTTGTAGATGTCTATGTTGATGGTCGCTACATTCACACAACCGGTGCCGTCGTACCGCGTGCTGACATAGCAGCAGTATTTAGTGGCTATGGAGAGCAGCATGGATTCTGGGCACGCGTACCCGTAGGTCCGGGGCTTCACACGGTCTGCCTTTGGGGAATCAGCGTGCTCGCAGATCCACCCGCGCTCATTGGGTGTCGCGTCGCCTAACGGCGGGCGCAACTCTCGTTATCGTCGTGCGGGTATTGGGGCATCTCGCGAGCAGAGCGCACGCCACAGCGCCAAGTAACTCCGATAGGTCATCTCTGAATTGATATAACCAGCTTGCTCTAACTCTGCGTTGAATTTGGGGAGACTGCGCCACGGCATAGTCATGTCA
>WLHA01000005.1 GCA_009702955.1 Actinomycetota bacterium | reverse complement strand
GATGACAAAGCAGACCCTGTTGCTGGAGTCGCAGCGGCTAATGCTGCGATTGCTTCAGGGCTAGACGGAGTCGTCGGGCCTTACAACTCTGGCGCTGGTCTCCAGACCCTTCCTCTTTATATCGCTGCAGGCCTCGTGCCAATTCGCCTTACATCCTCAGACCAGACCGCGGGGCTTGGATTTACTCTCCAGCCGATGACCTCGCAGATTGCGCCGGTAGCCGCGGAGACAGTTACGGGTTGGCTTGGGGCAAAGAGCGTCGGAATAATTTTTGACTCAACGCAGGCATATACAACCGACGCTGCAACTGCAATGAAGGCGCTTTTTACAGCGGCCGGAGTGACTATCACCTCATACACGCCCATCAAACCTGGCAAGAAGAGTTACAGCTCTGTCGTTGCAAAGGTTGCTCGCACCAAACCCGACGTGATCTACGTAGATACCTATTACCCAGAGGGCGGGCTGATCGCAAAGGAAATGTTCAACACCAAGGTGAAGCCCCAGTGCCTCGCTGATTTCGGTGCGTACGACAATGGCTTCATACCTGCTGCAGGTATTAAGGCCGCGCAGAAGTGCCCGGTGCTTGGAGTACCGGCCCCATCCGACTTCCCCGGTGCCGGCTCATTAATCGCTACATATAGGAAGCTCTATAAGGCCGCACCCGGAGCATGGACGCCTTACGCATATGACTCATTAAATGTGTTGGCTGCTGCAGCATCAGTCGCTGGCAGTTTTGAGGCTAAGGGTCTCACTGCGGCGCTCAACGGGACTAAGCGTTTCTCGGGATGGACTGGTCGTGTCGCGTTTGAGGCGAGTACCGGGAACCGCATCCCTGCGCCGATCACTGTCGACCTCGCCAATTCACGAGGAGAGTTCCACATCGACAAAGACTGGGCGAAGTTCACAAACTTTGGAGAGTGACCTTCGCAAGTAAAACTCGCTTGCACCACTGCTAAATCTGCAGCAACTCAGCACTTAGGTCAAGTTTGAGTCAAGACTTCCCCACTAGAGATCAGTACCTCGCGCGTTAGTCTCTCGCCGTTACTCAAAGTCCGAGTATGCGAACGCCAGCGCAGTAAGCGCCAGTGGGAACAAACCCAGTGCAATCAATCCCAGTCGGAGCAGATATGACAGAAGTGACCACTCCCAAAGACGCGCCTCCCACTGAAGCGCCGAACTCCAAAGCGGAGCCTGCAGCACCCGATACAACTGGGACAAACCAGCAACGCGTCAGATTCAGCATGCGCGCCAAGATGCTGCTCGCATTCGTGAGCGTCTTCACAGTCATCTTCGTTCTTCTCGGAGTACTGACTGTTAACGAGGTCGTTGGCCAGGCTGAGAAGCAACTAAAGAAGCAGAACCGTGAGACCGCCATCGGAGCCGCAAAACTAATTAGCGGCGATGACATGCTCAAGCTTCAGCAGGAGATCCCCGTCGGAGTTCCATCAAAATTCTTCCCGAAGAACTTCCCGACAGACAATGCCCTCTACCGCGAACTCTGCCAGCAGCTTGTTGATCTCCGAACGGCTGTCCCTAACGCATCTCCATATACTTTCTTCCAGGACCCTAAGACGAAGAAACTCCTTTGGGAAACAACCTATGTATACGACCCGCCAGAGGATTGGGCAGCGCCGTTCCGAGGCGACGTAACAGAGCTGGTTGGACCTGAGACTGGTCTCACGTACCAGCTCATGCTCAAGTCGGTAAATCAAGTCGTTGACCAGCCCCCATACGCAGAGTCCTCTGGTAAAAGGTGGGAGTCAACATATGCACCAATTAAAGACTCCAAAGGCAATAACGTCGCCGTCCTTGGTGTCGACTTCGCTATGGACTATGTAGAAACAGTCCGCAACGAGGCGCTTAAGGGAATCCTGCCAATTCTGCTCTTGAGCTACGCAGTACTGATCATCATGGTCTTGGTGCTAGCAACTTGGCTTACACGACCACTTAAGCGACTCACCGTTGCTTCACAGCGCATCGCAGATGGCGATTACGAGACCGAGATGGATCAACCGTCTACCTCTCGCTTCGCCGATGAGATGGCCGTGCTCTCCAGCACGTTCGCACTCATGGTTGAGAAGGTCCGCATACGTGAGCGAAACTTGGCCAGTCAGGTCCGCCGACTCACAGTGCAGATTGATGCGAAGAAGCGTGAGCAGTCCGTGGCCGAGCTCACCGACTCTGACTTCTTCTCCGACATTCTCGAGAAGGGCAAGGCATTACGTGAAGGCTTCGTCGCCGAGGTAAAGCCTGGAGGCTCCGCTGATGCAGCGACTGATGCCCCAGGAGACACTGAGGCCTAGCAAGTTAGACACATGTAGCAATACAAACTGCTGAGAGGAGAGGCGCTAGCGCCTCTCCTCTTTGCATCTGTGGGCTTGCAAAACTTAGGCGACTCGACTGAGGCACCGTCTCGGGACTCGGCGAAGCATCGGAGCTGCGAATAGGCAGCAGCAAAGCGATCGCTCGATGCGCGCTTATGTTCGCTCGACGGTTCTAAAGAACTGCGTGAGCAATTCTTACCTCTCAGCGAGACGCTTTCTACGCTTCAAATGAGGGCTAAGTAGTGCATCTGCCCAACTCCTAATTGCTACGCGCGACGCAGGTATCGCTGCCAGCGCGAACACTGCCGCTAACGCTGGGGCAATTATCGGAGCGTCGAAAGCACGAGCGATACCAAGTATCCCTCCAGCAGTTATCAATCCGATCCCATATGGCACCAAGTCAACGATGAAGGAGACTCGGGCTCTGCGCTGGTCTGGCACGAGTGCCATCGCTGCGCGACGAGCAACGTCATCGATACTCCACCACGGAACGCGCCAAGCAACGATTCCGATCAGCATCACTCCAAGGAGGTCTACCTGAACCCCAGCAACGATTATCACTCCACCAATAAGTGTGGCTATTGGAAGCAGGGCAAGCGACCCAGGAATATCGAGCTTCTCCATAGTCTTAGTGACAGCAGATCGCTGAAGAATCCAGCAGATTATGAAGACGAATAGAAGCGTTGAACCGTAGAGGATCTCTACTTTCGCCTCAGAACCTTTTGCCCAATCTGCTGACTGCGATAGGAATGTTCCCTCCAGCGCGGATCCCGCAACAAAGACAAGCGAAGACGTAATGAAGATTGCTCGAAATGCTTTAACGCCGCCCACAAAGTCCCAAGCGCTCTTAACGGACTCCTGAATATTCTCTTGCTCTCCGTGGCTCTGGTTGAGCGCACGTCCTTTCAATGATCGCGGCAAGAAAATCGCAAGAGCAATCAACCCAATTGGGCAGGCAATTAAAAGCGTGTAGAGCGGAATGTCGAGTTGAGTCAAGAGCAGCGGAGCAAACGATGCAATAACTAGACCGACAAATTGCCCTGCGTAGCGCCAGGTGATTACCCAAGGAAATACGCTGCGACTCTCCGCTGCGTTGAATAGATCTCCAAGCATTGCCCAGACAATCAGAGGTAGGAGAAAGTTCATCTGCTCAGCCAAGATGCAGGCCAAGCCTGTACCAATAATGCTTAACCTCTCGCTTGGATTAGCGATCAAGACCAAAGCGATGATGAATACGACTCCGTACCCAAGTGCAACTCGCACGAACGCTTTCTGGCGATCAATTCGGTCAATCCACGTAACCTGCGCGAACGCAACCAAGATGAGACCGAGCCCACCAAGCGGGTAAATAATTACTAGACCTTGAAGACCGGTTAAGTGGATGAATCGAGATGCAGCAACGATCTCAGCGATGAAGCCGAGAGCGAATACGGTAGAGAGAGCAACCGTCAGCGAGAACGCCCTGTCTCGCAGGTGATGCCCGTGCTGCGATCCCTCCACGCCAGAGAGGCGTTGCCCTGAGGCCTCCACGCCAGGTTCACCCTCCGATGAAGCACGCTGCGCTGGGCGCGCAAACGCTCCAAAAGGGTCATCTCCTGCCTCAGCAACTGCTCGGGGCTTCGGCTTAGAGGCAGCAAACCCCCACGGATCTTCTTCGGGCGGTTTACCTGTTGAGTCATTCACAGCGAGGATGATACAAGTATCAGGAGCGGAGCCCGTACAATAGCGATCGTTGATGCCTTATCCGGAGAGTTGTACCGCTTCTCTCCCTCCTAAAATCGGATCAAAGAGCCTAGAGATGGTGCAGTTCAAAGCAATAGCCGACTCGGCTGACCCGAAGGTCCTAGTGGACCTGAAGTCGGTATTCAGATCCTGCTTCCCCGAGTATGAATTCTTCCTAAATGACATCGACGAGAATTTTCTAGAACCACAGCGTCGAGGGAATCTGATCATTCACCAAGTCGTCGCCTATGCAGATGACAAGCCTGCAGGTGTGCTGATCCTCCATACCAATATCGCTAGAAGCGTCACGCTGATTCACTTTCTCGGGGTTATACCAAGTCTGCGCGGACCAATCCCTGGAGAGCGGTCCATCGCACGTCGCTTAGTGGCAGAGGCAGCCAGGCTTTTGGAGGATGACACCAAGACGCATGGCATCAGCATCATCCATGGACTAATCGCCGATGCGATCCCAATTGCGCTTGATTCCTGGATACGCCTCGGCTTCACCCCAGTCTGCATCGAGTTCGCGGAGCCAGAGCATGGGCGAGAATGGGCAAAGTATGGAGAGCCGCAGCTCCACAAGTTGAGTCTGGTGGCGCTCCTACCTACGGCACCTACCTCATCCCCCGATGAGATTATGAGAGCCGGGGCAGGGGCCTACCTAATCGACCACCACCAGCTCCCTCTAGATAACCCGAAGGTGATCGAGCTTCTCGGCGGGGCAATGAACTCAAGACTAGAGAATCAAATAGCCCTGTAATGGGCGTTCCCCGGGGCGACGGGGTAGAGTCCCACCCGGACGAAACAGGCATGGCCAATCGTGGCCAATCAGAATAGGAATAGGACTAAAAAATGACCACAGTGATCTCTATCCACTCCTTCCGCGGCGGAACCGGCAAGAGCAACACCACTGCAAATGTTGCAGCGCGCTTAGCTGCAGAAGGAAACAGAGTCGCTGTAATTGACACTGACATCCAGAGCCCTGGAGTTCATGTCATCTTTGGTTTCGAAGACACACCTGAGCCCACGCTCAACGACTACCTCTGGGGCCGCTCCTCCATCGCCGAGGCTGCGCACGAGATTACTGATCGCGTATCCATGGACATGACCGTCGCTGATGGCGGAAAGCTCTGGCTAATCCCGTCAAGCATCAAGCCTGGCGACATTGCCCGCGTTCTTCGCGAGGGCTACGACGTCGGAACATTGAACGATGGTTTTCGTACCGCCTCTAAAGACCTAAACCTCGATTACCTATTGATCGACACGCACCCAGGTCTTAACGAAGAGACTCTTCTCTCCTTCACGATCAGCGACGTCCTTCTCCTTCTCCTTCGCCCTGACCGTCAAGACTTCCAGGGAACCGCGGTGACGGTCGATGTTGCACGCAGGCTCGATGTCCCTAACCTCTTCCTTGTTCTTAACAAGATCCCTTCAAACGTCGACGTCGACGACCTACGCGAGCAGATGACTGCTGCATACGGTGCGGAGACAGCCGGATTCCTTCCTCTTGCTGAAGAGGTAGTTGAGAACGCATCAGGCGGACTCTTCTCGCTTACCTCTCCAGACCACCCGTGGTCAAAAGAGATCGGCAAGATCGTCGCTCGCATTCAGGCCAACTAGTAAACCCGCAAGAGTCATAAGGGAGCGGAGGCTCAGAGTGTCTTCACCGTCAGATTTTGGGGCATCAGACTCAGGAGCATCAGGCTTTGAATCAGAGCCCATGCTCGGAGTCGCCGACTGGACTGAACTCCCCACCGACGAGAGGCGCTGCCTCCGATGGATGCTGCGCACTGGAGAGGTAACCACTCTTCAAACATCCGAGGAGCTCGGAATGGATGAAGACGCTTCGCGAGTAGTACTTGAAGCCTTAGTTGCGAGAAAGCTTGCAGTATTCATCGACGAGAAGATCGTCTACGTCGGCAACGTCGGTAGGCGAACTGCGCGCTTCAAGCCAGGCGGCATGTGGGACGCGTTGGCCGACAAGTTGATCGACGACTGAACAACCGGCAACAACCGATCTCGCTATTTAGCGATTCGTAAACAGTCCGTCGAAGCGACCTACCTCGTCCTCATCGACCTGCCATAGCTGAAGTGCCGACATGACATCGTCGCGCACTGGGTTCCCCTTCAAACTCGACCATCCGAGAAGTTGACGCGCCCTCTCTGGCAACTCCGCTACTCGCTCTGGAGTCAACGAGAGTGCCGACGCCTCTTCAGGTGCTAACCACCCGAGCATGTAACTGATGTATAGACCTTTTCTGACGCGGTCTTCTGTCTGGTTCGCTCCACCACCGTGGAGCAGACTCCCAACCCAAATCATCGCATCGCCCTTCTCGAGCTCGACAGGTTTCGCCAAACTTGGATCAACAGGTTCGTCAATGGGTAAACGGTGCGTACGCGGTATCACCATGGTTGCTCCAACCTCGGCGTCGTAGTCACCGAGTGCGACCATCACCGAGACCTGCAGATCAATACCTAATCGAGCGGGAACAGCCCAGTTGATGTCATCTCGATGCAGGTCTTGAGCTTTCTCACCGGGGCCAATAAAGACTGTTCCGGCATAACTCATCCAATAATCACCGCAGTATGGAAGCAGCGCAATGTCCATAACCCCCAACACGGTGGGGTGTAGAAGATACTTCTCTACGAATGCTTTACTCTTCGCTGCAAGACCGCGAACACGCGTTGTACGCGGACCAAAGAAGTCGGTCTGAAAACCTTCGCGGTAGCCACTGCTGCGAGCTGATACATACGGGTCGAGATCAGAGTTGAGTTCTGCGACCGTATCTAACCCAAGCAATCCGGTAACGACTACACCACCGTCGCGCAGAAGTATCTCAGCAATCTTTTCAGCAGAAGTTCCAGAAGGGACTCGTTGGATCTCAAGATCCGGCGAGGGTCCAGATCCGGTGGATCCCTCGTTCGATTTCGCTCCGATTGCTGTCATCCGTACTGCCCTTCAATCTTCTATTGAGTCCCGACGCTAACTCGTCAAATAAGGCTTTTGCCCTGAGAATTAGCCGCCTTCAGGCTATCCGCTGCCTGCGAGTAAAGTCTTGCCGAAATCATTCAATTGTGAACGGAGCCACATGCCGGTACCACTCCCAACTACCGAGGTCAATCTCCACCCACCCGACCATGACGAGGTAGTAATTACAGCGCGAGCCTGTGTAAGCGCGCTCCGGGGTGACGGCCAGTTACAGGATCTCCAGCGCTACATCCTCTGCGCTCATATTGAATCGATGTGTGGAGTACACCTCGAGGTTGATTCTCTGGAGCACATAGGCCCAGAAGATTTTGCTGAGGCAATGCGTTACCGCGAGGAAGGATTTCGCATTCGCATGGTCCAGACAATGCTCCTTGGTGCCTTTGTTGTTAGCCCACCCGAGGATGCGACGATTGACCGTATTGCCCTATACGCCGACGCACTCTGCGTGAGCGATGGAATGATCGAGATCGGGCATGAGATCGCCCACGGCTCACACAACCTCGTACTCGCCGACTTTTCGCGCGCCGGTTACCACGCTCACCTAGACACACCGATTGAGAAAATTCTCCACACGCGCGAAATACTCTCGGACGACTGGGACCCTATATACGACGAACCCGAACTCGCTCAGCGATGGGATGACCTAGGGAAACTTCCATCGGGGACACTTGGTCGAGGAGTATGGGAGTTCTACCGAGCTCGCGGGTTCTCATTCCCTGGCGCACCAGGTAGCGCTCCTCCCCTGCTCTCTCAGCATGATTGGGTTCATGTGATTGCAGATTACGGCTCTACCGTTGAGTCGGAGATTGAAGTATTTGGACTCATATCTCGCGCGGATGACGACCCTCGCGCGTTCTCGTTACTCGCTATGGTCCTAAGTCTCTTCGAGACTGGGATGCTCCACTCGGCAGCAATTTTTCAATTCGACCCTGGCCACTTATCCCATGACGCGAGGCGCATGGGTATCCGTTTGGCTGATGCCATGTACCGCGGTGCAATTATTGGAGCCCATTTCTCGGGTCAGGACCTTCTCGAGATCGACTGGTTTAAGCACGCACATAAGACTGTTGAAGAGGTCCGCGAGATGGTCGGCATCCCGCAGAAATCTGAGGCAGCAATTGCGGCAGGAGCGGTTGGCCCCTGGGAGCCGGGCGGTATTAGCCCCTTCCAATTAAACCTTGGAATAAGCGTCGCTGCAGAGCGCGGCGAGGAGTACGACAACCATGGAGCGACTGTGCTTGAGGGTGCTTCAGAGGGCTACTAACGAGGTCCGCTGAAAGTAATCGCGTTCGAACCCAATTTGAATGGTTGCTCAATGATCAGTTATCCAAAAGTAATAAAAGAACTCTCGGTTGCCGTTGCGTTGTGCGCGGTATTAACTCTCTCGGCTTGTTCGTCTAGCGCTCAGAGCTCCGCGAGATCATTCTCCGTTTGTCACGAGTCCGATGGGCCCCAGATACGCGATAGGTCTTTCAATCAAAATGCCGATGCAGGCCTTACTCGAGCCGAGAGAAAGCTCAATATCACCGCCACTCGCAGAAATGCTGAGAACGCTGACGACTATCGGAGCATCGTTCAAGGTTTCGTCGCACGTCGATGCGACCTCATCATCACTAACGGCATGCGAACCGAACCTGAAGTCCGCATTGCGGCCAAGGAAGATCGCTCACAGAACTTCTCTGTACTCGATGCGACACTCCACGATGGCGCTGATCCACCAAACCCGAGTGACAGCAATGTCGAGGAGATTACTTTCGCTACCGGCCAAGCTGCGTTTCTCGCGGGTTACCTTGCGGCAGGTGTCACCAAAACAGGCGTCATCGGTACGTATGGAGGGCTTCAAATCCCAACCGTCACAGTGTTCATGGATGGGCTATCAGCAGGCATAAAGAAATACAACGAAGACCACTCAACCTCGGTAAAGCTCCTCGGCTGGGACGGAGCAAACGGAAGTTTCGTTGGTAATTTTACCGACAGGGTGGCGGGTCAAACAATTACGCGACAGTTCATCGCTGCTGGCGCTGACATAATCATGCCGCTCGGTGGAGGAGCGTCCTTAGGAACCGTTGCAGAGTTTCGAGAGAAACAGTACGCCGACCGCTCAATCATCTGGGCAGATGTTGATGGCTGCACGACTCTGCCCGGTGACTGCAAGTACTTCTTAACCACGGTCGAGAAACGTCTAGACAATGCAGTCTTCGAAGCAATCAAGTCCGCGGTTAACGACGACTTCAAGGGAACAGTGCGCACTGAGACTCTCAAGAATGACGGTGTGGGCCTCGCTCCATTCCACACCTTCGATTCGCGCGTGCCTGCCTCACTCAAAAAGGAACTCGCCAAATACCGCTCGAAGATAATCGCAGGCACCCAGCCCACCCGCTGAGGCGACTCGAGGCCCTAAATAGCCCATAACTACCAGCTTTAAGTATCTCCGATGGACGGGCTTGCGGATCCGCCCTAAGCATGTGAAGATCCTTATTAATTCGCTCTCCGGCAACACGTAAAGATTGCAAAAGCAACCATGCCGAAACAAGATTCGTTGGTCTCTAATTCGAAGCAGCGCTTCATGCGCAGGTCCTTCGTCGCGGCAATGGCGGTAGTCACCCTCTCTGCCCTCTTAGCCGTGGGTGAACGCCCCACTGCTCACGCAGACCCTAGGCCCAACATTGTCGTCATTGAGATTGACGATATGCGAGCCGACGAGCTGCAGTACCTACCAAAAACTATGGCACTGCTTCCTGGTGCGCACTTCACAAACTCTGTTGTCTCCGCCTCGCTCTGCTGCCCTTCAAGGGCCACATTTTTATCTGGGCAGTATGCGATGAACCACAAGGTCACTGATAATTCGATGGGCGCGCACTTCAATACAAGCCACACCATCGCGGCTCAACTCCATGCAAGTGGCTACAACACAACGATGATCGGCAAGTACCTAAATGGCTACGGCTGCGCAAAACAAACGCCACAAGGCTGGGACAACTGGCAGGCACTTTGTTCAAATATTTATGGCATGTACAAGTACTCCATCATGGACAACGGCAACCAGACTTATTATGGGACTAACCCAGAGGATTACCAGACTGATGTTTTAGCTAGCCGAGCCTCAACCACGATTGAGAATGCCGCAAGTTCTGGGAATCCATTCTTCATGTGGGTCACACCAACTGCACCCCACGGCGGTACAGGAAAACGTGTAGCACCAAAATATGCCACCACATTTAAGACATGGAAACTGCCGTCTAAAGCATCTTTTAGCGAAGCAAACGTCACTGATAAACCTGCGTGGGTTCAGCAGTTAAAACCGATAACAGTTTCGCAGAGGTCTTCGATCACCAAAGCAGAGGCAGTCCGCCTAGGGATGCTGCAGTCAGTAGACGACCTTGTAGAGAAGACCGTGAATACGCTGCAGGCTAAGAACCTCATGGATAACACGATCATCGTATTTACCTCCGACAACGGTTTTATGCGTGGTGAGCACCGCATCAAGAGCGGCAAAGAGGTCTCTTATGCAGAGAGCGTAGATGTTCCTCTAATTATCTCTGGGCCCGGGATTCAGCCTGGATACATCTCTGCAATGGCAGTAAATGCTGACCTCGCTCCCACAATTGCAGATTTTGCTGGAGTCACTCTGCCCTGGACGGTAGATGGAAGGTCATTAGTCCCCGCTTTGGGGGCACTAGATCCGTGGCCTAAACGCGCCGTTCTACATTCGATTATTGGAGACTTCACGAATGACGGCGGTGGAATCGGTAAGCACCCAAGTGGTACGGGTGTAACGACTGAAAGATTCGCATACTTTGAGTACTCCACAGGGGAGCACGAGTTATACGACCACACGCTGGATCCATTAGAACTAAATAATCAGGCCGGCCAACCAAGCTCATCTGCTATTGAGAACTCGATGCAAGAGGCCCTTGCTCTACTCGCGGTCTGTGCGGGGGCTTCATGCCAAGTTGACGTCGGTAATGTTTCTCCCACCGCAGTCGCGTCGGTTCAATGCGATGCATATTTCACATGCCAGTTTGATGGTTCAAAATCTGTGGATGCAGATGGTGCGATTGCTTCATGGGCTTGGGACTTTGGGGACGGAGTCTCTTCATCAGAGATCTCGCCACTTCACACATTTGAGACCGGCGGCGTGCAGACCATCACACTCTCAGTTGAGGATGATCTTGGGGCCGCCGCGTCACGGTCACTGATAATCCTTAGCTCCGCAAACTCCATACCAGTTGCGGTAGGGGCTTTCGATTGCGTAGATCTGACCTGTAGTTTTAGCAGCGACGCGTCAACAGATGCCGACGGATACCTGACCTCTTTCCGCTGGACTTTTGGCGATGGAAAGTCGGCAAACTTAGCCAGCGCTTCACATGCTTACCCATCTGCGGGAACTTTTAACGTGGCTTTGACTGTCACGGATAATCGACGAGGAACAGACAAATGGATCGGCTCCATAACTGTCACGCTCCCGAATGCTCCACCAATTGCGACAATGTCTGTTAGTTGCGTTGACTTACTTTGCTCGTTCGACGGCACCCTATCCACCGACCCCGATGGAGTCGTTTCGCAATGGTCATGGGATTTTGGTGATGGCATCACCTCTGGTGTCAATTTGGTAGAGCACCTATACCCAGGACCGGGGGTATACGCGGCGAGTCTGATTGTTTACGACGATCTCGGAGTGCCGAGCCTCATCCCGGGAATGATCGAGGTATCAGTGCCGTACTCTCCCGCCCCCGCTTCTCTGTAAGTGAAAACTAGGAATCTACGGATAGCCGCTATCGGCTTCTGTGTCCTTCTAGCGGCTTCGGTTTTCATAAGTAGCCCACAGAGTGCGAGCGCCCTCGACTCATCGAGAGCAGCGCGCGCTGAGGAATTGAATGCTCCTCACCTCATACGCGCGATCTGCAGTTCCTCAAATGCGCTTGTAACTCGCACGCGCGATCTTGCCCACACGCGCACCAAATTCGCTGATGAATTGAAGTCTCGCCGAACCCAACGAACGCTTCTTGCAGCGAGGATTACAGCTTTGGCAAATAGCGCAGCGGCATCACGCGCGCAGATCAAGGAGATTCGGAGGGGAGCCGGGCCTAGGTACGCAGCGCAACTTCGAGGTATTGGAGTTGCACTAGGCCGGGCCGAGACCCACCTACGAGAGATCTCTTCGAGGGTTGCGAACCTACCCATCGGAGATCGCGACAACTGGGCCGTTTCGCTCCGTGACCTATCCAATGAAAAGGGCTACGCAGACGGAACCGCAGCGCTGAGTTCGTTTAAGAAGGCAGCATTTACAGGTCCCATCGGTATACGCCTTAAAACATTGGCGCGCCGTGAGCCTCTCTGTGACGCACTCTTAAGCTCGCTCTAGCTGCAGAGTTGCGGCGACCCAGCACACCCGCTGAGGCTTGATGCGAACTGCACTTACGCTCCGGCTAGCGACAGAGGCGCTGCAAACATTGCTAGCAGTCAGTTTTTAAGGGCTCTGCTCTTCTCAATAATCCCAGAGAAGAAGTCCGAACCGGTTAGCTCGCTGACAGATTTATGGCGCTTACCCGCGTCAATCTGCACGACTAGACGCCGCAACTTACCTGCATTCGAGACAGGCTCGGTTGCGCCAAAACTGCTGTAATCCAACCCTAGGGATCCTGCCAGTCGCTCTCCAGCGGAGATCTGAAATCGAGTTATACCGCCGACGTCAAAGGCCCCAACTGAGCCTGCCCGGATTGCAACGGCTGACTTCTCGGGTATGCCAATCATTTCTCGCACTTCACCGATGCTTTTAAGGGAATGTTCAAGCCAATCCACAGAGAGGAGATCCTGTCCGTTGAAATTAGATGCGACTATTGCACCTCTATACATTGCATCAGCGAGGCGAATACCAATTCGGCGCGGGTCACTCGCGACTTTTTGATGATCGTTATCAAAAATACCTGCACTCTGAGCGCCGCCAGATTGGAAGAGGCTCACCGACATCGCTAATAATGCAAACCCTCTTGGGTCGTCGTTGGCGCGCGAGATCAGACCAAATACCTCAATCTCTGACTCAACAGTTGACCCATAATCACCAATGACATGCAACCAGTCATGCTGAGCAAGGTAGGCGGACGCGCTACCGGGTGATCCAGGAAACTGATAACCACGAGCCTTGTAAAACTTCCAAACTCCGCGACCTAATGTTGACTCAGGCAGTGTTCCTAGCGATTCCCATTGCCTCACTAGTTCGGGGTTGCCATCTTGCTCTGATTCAGCAGTGGCGACAGATGCCTCTCCATCTACTGGCGCTGATTCTCCTTCGCCGATTAGGTAACCAGCGCGAGTTGAGTCTTCTTTTACCAGTTCCCTCGCACCGGCAAGTTGCGAGCGTGCGATCTTAACCAACTCTCCGTCTAGGGACAGCTCTCTTGCATACCCCTCAATACGATCAATAATTTCATAGGGAACAGGGTCAACCATAAAGGCACAGAGGACCATCAGCTCAACCATGCGAATCCTGAAACCCTCTTCCCTATAACGCATCTCCTCCGCAAACTCTTCGGGGGTAATCAACTCCAAATAATCTGGGTTGATATGGCCACCAGTCATTGCGGAGATGTGCGCGGAGTACACGTGGTACTGCAGGTCAGTGAAGCCATCGGGTCCACTCGCTGCAGAATAAACTGCTCGGGCGGTCACCAGTATCTCCGCTGCGTCCGGCGGAGCGAGTTTCGCATCTGCCCCTGGAAAAGGTACTGGCATGCTCCCCCTTACTTAGCGTTGCGGATTCCTGCCCCCGACGTTGCGAGCATCCTATGCACCTCTGTTAGCAACGAGCCCACACTCTGACACCTCACGCGAGACAAAGCGCAGAATATGGAGAAAATATAAAAGACTGCGCTAGCAATCACTCATTGCTCTGAGCGATTGGCAGATCTCATCACCTCGCGAACCAAGGTCACCAATCTTGAGTGTGAGCGCGGTTCTGCGAACTCGCTGGAGATTGTCGAAATTCGCCACGCACTCCTCACTCAGACCCTCTTCGATGCCGAGCGCTATCTCCGTTGGGATACTACGAATTGTCCGCGTTATCGGGGCAACGATTACGCCACTCAAAGCGCTGATGACCTCCGATCGCGTTACGACAAGAACCGGCCTGCGGGCACTATCTGCCTCTGCCCACCAAATCTCTCCCTGGCGAGGGATGCTCACCAAGGCTCCTCGTTGACCAATGCTCGGGTGGCAGAGTCAAGCCCTTCCGACTCACTTTTACTCTGGGGTAAACGTTCGTAAGCACCTGCGATAGCCGCCCCGGTGCGCTCCCTCTCGAATCGATCAATCATTTGCTCAAGACCTAGTCGGACCAGTTCTGAGCGATTCTCAGCTACCCCAGAGAGAATCATCTCGTCTACCTTGAGCGCGAGCGCCTCGTCGATGCGTGTAACCAACTGTGCCATTCATTAAGCATAACAAAACGCAATGCAGAGAACCACCGTGGCCAAATTTAAGGTGGTCCATCCCTAATTTTACAGACACCACGGGCATGAGAGCGCTGCTGTTCAGTATGGTTTGTCCTTTATGAAGCCTCGCCTAGACCCCCGCACATGGTCCCTGGGATCAAAGATCGGAGCGACCCTTGTAATCGCCGCTCTCTTGCCAATGGCCATCATCTCTGTGGCGGCAACTCGCGCGGGACAGAACGCAGTCGAGAAGGCCGAGCTTGCAAACGCTCAGGGCTCCGCTCTCGTTGGAGCATCCTCGGTTAGTGAATACCTTGATGGAGTCTCCCGTCGTGCGGAGCAATTCGGTACTGCCTCGGATGTAATTGATTTCATTACTGACCCAGAGAGCAACTCCGCACCATCTTTTGGGGCTGCTAAGTCGTCACCCGATGTGCGCGACATCTTGGTACTAAACGACAAAGCAACTGTTATCTCCGGATTCCCCGAAGCATCAGTTGGCGATACCTATCCGGAAGTTTCATGGTTCACTGAAGCCTTGGCGGGTAAAACTGCAGTCGGGGAAGTGAAACCAGATTCAAACAGTGGACGTTTTGTATTTACGGTTGCCTCACCCGCGCGACGCCCTGGTCAGGCTGTTGTCGGCGTTGTGAGCATTGGTGTAAGCAGTGAGGACGTTCTCTTTGCACTTAGCCAGAGCCCGCTAATCCCAGGCGGTCAGGCCTTACTGGTAGATAAGGGGCGCATCGTTGCTGCACGCGACCATCTTTATCAAGGGCGCACACTTAAAGAAGTAGGGCTAGGCAGCCTCCTCAGTGCTATCAAAAAATCACCCAAGGGAACGATCGCCAAAGTTGACCTCCCAGGTCGCGGCGCTCAGGTAGTCGCCTGGGCGACTACAACTACCGGCACGACTGCAATAATTGTTGAACCCCGAGATGTTTTCCTCGACTCAATTAATCGTCTTGCGAGGAATGCGCGACTTGCCATGATCGCCCTTGCGATCCTCGCAGTTGCCGGTGCAATCACTATTGCGCGCCGTCTGTCTAAGCCTGTGAGCGCATTGACTGCAGCGGCTCAGGCGCTAGAGGCTGACGAAGCACCAGACGCAGCGCAACTTGAGAAGCTAGGCCGATCTCGAGATGACATTGGCTTACTCACACGTGTATTCATGCGAATGGCAGAGCAAGTTGCTATTCGTGAGAAGAAACTTCGCGAACAAGTGCGTGCTATGCGCGTAGAGATTGACCACTCGAAACGAGCCGAGTCTGTTGAGGCTCTAACTGAGTCAGACTTCTTCAAAGATCTACAGACTCGAGCCGGCGATATGCGCCAAAAAATGAAAGAGGACCTCACGGGTACCGCTACTACTGCAGATAATTCTGAAGTATCCGATGGCGCTACGAAGGAGGAAGCATGAGGGGGGTTAAGTTGCGGCGCTTACTTGTCATTGCTTCAGTCAGCGGAATCGCGCTCATGCTCACCGGTTGCTCGGGGTCCAATGGATCAACTGCGAGCGGATGCAACGAGATTGCAATCGCATCAATCGGCCCTACCACTGGTCTCGATAATGGCTCCGGAAGGCCGCCAAGGGATGCAGCCGAGCTTGCGGTGCGAGAGTACAACGCTAAGCACCCTGACTGCCCCGTCGGTTTGCTGACCTATGACACTCAGGGCATTCCAGAGAACGCGTCCAACCTCGCCGACGGGATCGCTGCAGATACACGCATAGTGGGTGTAGTCGGCCCAACATTTAGTGGTGAGACAGCAGCGATGATGCCGGCTTTTGAGGATGCTGGTCTTCCAGTCATCACTGGTTCAGCGACAAACCCGACCCTCTCTCAGCAAGGATGGAAGACTTTCCATCGAATTGTTGGTAACGACGCGACTCAGGGCCCTGCGGCAGCGGTCTACATAACCTCTGAACTTGGGTCCAAGCGAGTTGCTGTGATTGACGATACAGGTTTGTACGGTAAATCAATTGGCGATCTAACTGCGACAAGTCTTGTACAACTTGGTGCCACCGTTGCACTCCGGACAACCGTTGACCCTGAGAGTGTCGATTACAGCGCCGCTGTCTCAGCGCTCATTGGCGCCGACGCCGACGCCATCTATTTCGGGGGAGTTAGCGCTCCTGGAGCGAGGCTGGTCCGTCAGATTCGAGATGCCGGCATCACTGCACCATTTATTGGAGGCGACGGAATTAACTCGGGCGACTTCGTGACTGGATCTGGGGGCGCTGCGGTTGGGGCGAGATTTACATGCCCTT
>WLHA01000049.1 GCA_009702955.1 Actinomycetota bacterium | reverse complement strand
CTTTTAAGCCGCTAAACGGCCCCGTTGACGCGAGGTTGACCCGCGGGCCATTCGACCCGTTGCTACAGGATACCCATAGACGGGCGAATTTAGTGATCAGGCGCGGCAGTGATTCATGCGCTTGGCCCCCAAGAAAGCCAGCGAACCCTCTTCTTTTAGGCGTAGAGGCCTGCTAATTAGACGCTTTTGCAGCCCTTTTGCAGAACTACTACTGCCTTACTACGGCCCTATTACGGCTTTACTACGGCCCGGGCTACCACGGCATTGCGGCGCCACCATTTGGGCGCAGAATCTGTCCGGTCATGAATGAAGCACCCGTTGAGCAGAGAAAAAGCAAGGTATCTGCAACATCTTGAGCCTCACCAACCCGTCGAAGTGGGGCCATAGATCCGAAGCGCTTCTTGTACTTCTCAACGCGCTCGGGGTCTTCGTTGCCCTCTGCATCGGTGTAGTTGTGTCGAGAGAAGTTGGTGTGAATAACTCCAGGCGCAACGGCGTTGACGCGTATCCCCTCCGGCCCAACCTCCGTAGCAAGTGTCTTTGTGAGCATCGCTACAGCAGCTTTAGTCATTGCGTAACACGCGAGAGTTGGCGCTGGAGTGTCGATCGCCCCAGAAGAGATGTTGATGATATTCCCAGAGCCTTGGGGAATCATGTGTCGAATAGCGCCTTGGCAACCGTAAAAAACGCTCTTCATGTTGATCGCAAGAATGCGCTCGAACTCTTCATCCGTTACTTCGGCGACCATCTTGTTGTGCGGAATACCCGCGATGTTCCCCATGATGTCGATACGTCCATGAGAAGCGACAGCGCCATCGATTAGCGCATCAACCTGAGCGCGCGATGTGACATCGGTACGTACCGCTGATGCGCTACCGCCGGAGTCGCGAATTTCGTCCGCCGTGGCCTGAGCGGCGGCCTCGTCGATGTCGCCGCCGACGATGATCGCTCCCGCTGCAGCGAGGGTAAGCGCAGATGCCTTACCTATTCCGCTACCTGCTCCTGTTAAGACTGCAACCTGACCAGAGAGGTCATACCCCGCAAGCACATCAACCATTTTTGTTGCTCCTTAAATGACTAGTGGACATAGGCGAGACTACGAGGCGCGGCGAGTACCGTGCCGAATGGAGACGCATTAGAAGATGGAGAGGGCAGAGGCCCGGCAATCGCTGGGCCCAGAGACTTAGGAGGAACAATCGAGTCTCTACGGATTGCAAGTTTCAATACACACTGGGGAGTGACTCTCGCTGACAAGCCATTCGATGTGGTTGAGGCGTGCGTGGCCCTCAATCCTGACATCCTCGTGCTTCAGGAGTCATGGCGCCCCAATGCCCAGCCAGGCTACGCATCTGAGATTGCGCAGAGGCTTGGAATGACCCTCCATGAGCTCCCGATGATGTCCGACAGAAACTCGGCTAGACCGCGAGGCCTCGCTCTCCCACCCGGCGAGGTCGGAGACTGTGGCCTTGCTGTCCTCACAACTCTTCCCGTGATTGATCGCATAAACATCAACCTTGGGCATGCCCCTGGTGACGCGATCAAGGATCGCTTCGGCCTGGCGTTAACGATCGCTCTCCCATCAGGAGCACGCGCAACGATCGCAGGGGTACATGCATCTCACCGTCTCTGGGGATCGCTCCCTCAGCTGCGACGCCTTCACAATGCAATCAATGAGATTGGCGGTCCGAGTGCAATTGTCGGCGACTGCAACATGTGGGGCCCAGCAATCGCACCGGTACTGCGAGCCCGACGGCGCGCGGTCAAGGGTCGCACGTGGCCCGCGTCTCGACCGCATAGCCAGATAGACCACATCTGGATCGATCGGCATTGGCGAGTTCTCTCCGCATCAGTGGAGCCCAATGTTGGGTCCGACCATCGACCAATAAAGGCAGAGATCCAACTTCGCGAAGATTCGCCGTAACATCTTCCCCATGACACAAGCAGACGATCAGATTTCAGAAGCGACTGAACAAACAAATACGCAGAAGACCGTCATCATCACAGGTGGCAATGCTGGGATAGGTAAAGAGAGCGCAATCGCTATAGCCGAAATGGGCGCTCGGGTGATATTCACTTCCCGCGACGCGAAGCGAGGGGCTGAGGCGCTTGCTGAGGTTAAGGAGCGCAGCGGATCAAAGAAAGTTGAGTTGCTCTCACTCGACCTCGCGAGCCTTTCTTCAATTCGATCGTTTGCAAACGAAGTCGCGAACACGACTGATCGGATTGATGTTCTGCTGAATAATGCCGGACTCCTGCAGACAAGCCGGAGCGTCACCGTCGATGGGTTCGAGACGACCTTCGGCGTGAATCACCTTGGGCACTTCCTTCTCACTGATTTATTACGCCAAATGCTCACTAAGACCGCGGCTGAATTTGGTGGAGCTCGCGTTGTAGTAGTTGCATCAAATGCCCACAAGTTCGCGCGCAATGGAATCGATTTCGACGACCTTGACCGCGTTAAGAGTTACTCTGCAATGGGCGTTTACGGAGAGTCGAAACTCGCCAATATCCTCTTCGCTAACGAACTTGCTAAGAAATTTGCTGACACAGGAATCACCGCTAACTCCCTCCACCCGGGCTATGTAGCGAGTCGGTTTGGTCGAGACGGAGATACTGGGCGCCTCGATTGGGCCGTTGCGCTTGGGGCGAAGCTCTTTGCGATCAGCCCTAAGAAGGGCGCTGAGACCTCAGTATTTGTAGCTACAGGAGAATCAACTGCGACCCAGACCGGCGGCTACTACGAGAAGTCGAGGCTTAAGAAACCTGCTCCTCAAGCGTTAGATGCTGGCGCCGCTAAGAGACTCTGGGAAGTAAGCACGGAGCTAGTCGACCGCTAACTGCAACTCGAAGTTTGCAGTTCTCTTACTTGCTGCTTCTCTTATTTGAGCTGGTAAATAGAAATCTCGTCAATCGACTCTACGAACTTGTACTGCCGTTTAATTATTCGGGAGAACTCCGGAAAACGCGAGATCGGATAGAGCTCCGAGCCACGAATCGCTGCAGGTGCAGTATCAAGTACGTACTCGGGAGGGTGCTCTTTTATATCCTGCATAAAGAGAGTCCAAGCGCCCGGTGTTGCTTGTTCGATTGTCTCAGGGGTCGGGGCTCGTCCGCCCCAGTGGCCGGTTAGAAAACCTGTGCTTAGAAATCTTGTTGCGGGGAGCTTGCCCGATGCCCAGTAAATCTCCGGGACGCTCCCCCACACGAGAATCTGATCTGTCTCGGAGGTGTTCTTAATTAGGTACTCGCTCACGGACTGGTAACGCGGAGCAGAGTCGAACGGCTTGACCCAGAATCCAAGTAGCGAGAATGAGACTGCAATCACCGCTGCAAGTGCCACGGTTCTACGCATAGCCACCTCGCTGGCTCCCGCTAAAGAGCCCGCTGCAAGTAGCACGAGCGCGGGTAGCAACTGCAGGTAATAGTGGCCAAAGAACCTAAAGCCGAAGACCACTGCAACCGCTGACGATGCGAGCCAAAGCCAGAGGTCGGCATCGGCCTTACGGCGTTCCTTGTCTCGCCATGCACTCGGAATCCACCAAAGCAGCGGGGCCTGACAGGCTGCAAACGCGGCGGTCATCAGAAGAAACATCCCAATTACGTAGAGCGATGCGGTATCCGCTCCAACATAGGAACCGTTGCCGAGTACCGCCCAGAATAGAAGATCGGATGGCCCCACCAATGCTGCAACGATGAGCAGCGGAATGGCGAAACCAACCGCAGCAAGCACTACTCCTCTGCGCCCACAACGACGAGCAGCTAGGTAAACAATCGGCAGGAGCGCGGCAGCCCCGGTCTGCTTGCAGAGCGTTGCAAAGGCAATCGCTGCCCCTGAGGCAGCCGGGCGGCTCCGCTGCGCCAGAACAATCCCGGCAGTCATAGGCAAGAGCATAAAGATCTCGAAATTCGCAGCCTGCCCATCTTGAGGGGCAAACGCTACGGTCCCCATCACAAACAAGAGCCCCGCTAACCACTGAGCACGCGTCCCCCATCGTCGATGTGCTTCGAGGGCAAGGAGCCAACCGGTTAGGGCAACAACAATCGCTGCAATGAGGCGAACCGACCAGAGTGCCGTTGTATGAAAGACGCGGAATGTGACCGCGTATAGATAAGGAACAAGGGGAGGTTTGCGATCTGCTGCATCCTCGTAGAGTCTCCCTCCGCTATTTACAACCTCCGCTTGAGCCCCTAAGAATGACTCATCAGAGTTGAAGACCGGCACTACCCACCCGGGAGCGCGCAGTGCCGCTGAAATAACTAGGAGCAGGAAGAAAAAAGCGAGAGTAGGCCCGCCTAAAGAGCGCATTACCTTATTCGGGGTGAGGGTCTCAGCGACCACAGGTTGGGTCCATCCGCTTGGCTCGGCCCCTCGAGTTCAAGCGAGGGCGGGCTCCCATTCTGCCCCAAGGCCGCCTCCCCAGCCCGTCACTGCCAAATCTCTTTCCGGAAGCGGCGCTACTCCCGCCACCGCGAGTGGCATGATCGCAGGCGATGCTTAGCCCGCGACGCCACATTCGTAAGAGCCTCAAGCGCCTCGGCGCTTTAGGGGTCATCACTATGTCGGTTCTGGTCGGAACCCCTGCTGGTGCGTCAACAAAGAGCGCAGCCGCCCCTAGGCGAGTGCTCATGCTCGCGCTCCCGACCGTGACCTGGGCAGATATACGAGACCACAATCTTCCCCACCTTGAACCACTTCTGCGAGAGTCATCCATAGCCAACCTGATGCTGCGCACCACCTCGCGCAACACGGATGCCGGTGACGGCTACGCGACTATTGGGGCCGGGACGCGAACTAGCGGTGGCACGGAACCCGGCGCAGTACTCCAGTCGGACGAAGCATACGGAGGCGCAACCGCCGCCGAGATTTATAAGCGCCGCACCGGGTACCAACTGCATGCGACTGCAGGTGCACTTGGATTTCCTCAACTGAAAGCGGCAAACGAAGAATTCTTGTTCGACTCGGTGCCGGGTTCGCTAACAATTGCCCTCCTCGGTGGCGGTTACGGAGCTAGCGCTATCGCTAACGCGGATCATGGCGAAGCAGTCCCCGCTGATGACCGATTCCATAGAGAAGCAGCGTTGACCATGGTCGACGACACGGGTCGTTTACCTGGTGGTTATGTCGCGGACTCGCTCCTACGAGAAGATAACGGCGCACCTTTTGGACTTGCGTTAGATACCAGTGCCGTTATGGATGCTTTCGATAATGCATGGGGCGATGGTCAGGTCGTACTAGTTGAGGCATCAGACCTCGCACGTGCAGATGCGTACCGCTTACTAGCGACCCCCGCTGAGCGCGGACGCCAGCGTCTCGCAGCGCTTAAAGCTACCGATGAACTGATCGCAAAATTACTAACCCGTATCGACACCAAACGAGACGTCGTAGTTGCCTTCGGGGCATTCCACCCGTCCTATGCGCACAATCTAGGGATTTTTGCTATTCACGGCCCGGCATTCTCCGCTGGTCTAGCTGAGAGCAGCACCACTCGCAGGGCTGGATACGTTGCCCTCCAAGACATCGCTCCGACCGTTCTAGAACAACTTCAGATCGAGTCGCCCGAGAGCATGGAGGGGCGAGCTGCAAAGTCAACGGGTTCATCCGGGAACTTTTCAGAGCGAGTTGCAGACCTAAGTCGCGAGAATCTCCAGTCGCAGTTCCGCGACTCTGTCATCGGCACCGCAATGGTCGCTCTTGCGATTGCTGTAGTACTCATTGCGTTAGCCGGTCTTGCCGTACTGCAGTTGCCGAGGTTTGCCAGGGCCCGAAATCCATACGCTGCATTGTGCCTCGCTGCGCCTGGGCTAATCGGAGCAACATTCCTAACTGCTCCATTTCCATTCCACGAGTGGGGAGCAGGCACGTATTGGTTCGCAGTTGTTGCTTTTGCTTTAGTTTTTGGAGCAGGCTGCGTCGCCTCCCGCAGAGTGAACTGGCTATTACCAACTTCAATAGCAGCGGGCTTCCTTGTATTACTCCACTCCGTAGACGCCATTACTGGAACCCGCCTGCAGTTTGCGACCGTCTTTGGGTACTCCCCAACAGTTGGAGTGCGAGTTACAGGTCTAGGCAATCCAGCCTCCGCACAACTCAGCGCTGCCGCACTCATCCTCGCGACAATTCTCGTCGCATGGATTGGTGGCAAGCGCGGCATTCGGATTGCAGCGATCCTTCTCGGATTCGTACTCATCGTCGTTGCGGCTCCTCCTTGGGGCCAAGATTTTGGTGGCGCACTATCGAACGCCCCGGCATTCGCAGTCTTCTTATGGCTAGCAGCGGGTCGCAAAATTAAGGCGAAGACAGTTGGGCTATTCGGCGTCGCTCTCGTTGTAGCTGGCCTCCTGGTTGGTTTTGCAGACCTGACCCGCCCTCGGGACTCCCGAACCCACGTAGGGAGATTCTTTGAGAAGATCGGGAACGAAGGGGTCGGCGGCTTCTTTACAGTGGTGGAGCGCAAAGCCGGCCTTATGCTCGACACGTTCTTGGTGCCAACTTGGGTTCTTGCATCCCTCGCCTTGATTGGATTCTTGGCGTTCCTTGGCTGGGGCACTCCATGGATCAGAAGATTGAACTCGAATTTACCGACGCTTCGAGCCGGTGGAGTTGCATTTGGAACTATGGCGGTTCTTGGACTGCTACTCAATGACTCAGGGGTCACCGTGCCAGGGATGATGCTTGCAGTAACGGTGCCGTGTCTTCTGTCACTAATAGTTCTCCAGCCTTCGTCAAACGAAAATGCGGAGCCTCCTCTAGGGTATGAAAAGGAAGATGAATCCGGTAAATCGCTAAGAAGTTAGGTCCGAAGTGGATAACGCAAGTCGCAGTAATTCATTCGGAATCCTCTCTGCACCGATTGAGGCAGCATTAGATATTGCTAACTTGCCTGTTACCGCGTTTGGTCTGCTTCAAAAGAAAGTCGGAGATGCAGCGCGATCGGTGCTAACTGCTGGTAGCGGCGCATACCCAGAGTTTGATATCGCAGGTGAAGCTGACCCTGGCATTTTTGGTCCGGGGTCTATGACCTGGCAGATTCACGCAGATAAATCGATGCTTGTTGGTGGGCTACGTGCGTTATTCGTTCAGTCGCTTCACCCACTTGCAATTGCAGGGGTTGCCGAGCACTCTGCATACCGCTCTGACCCGCTTGGTCGACTAGCTAGAACCGGGCGTTTCGTAGCGACAACGACCTATGGCACCACCCAAGAGGCGCAATCGGCGATTGAGTTGGTCAGAAGCGTGCATCAAAAAGTTAGGGGCGAGGCCTCAGACGGTCGTAGTTACAGCGCTAACGACCCGGCACTGCTTTCGTGGGTACACAACGTAGAGGTCGAGTCTTTTCTACTCGCATACCGAACCTACGCGAAGCGCATTACCGATAATGAAGCAGATATGTATGTGCAGGAGATGCGCGTTCTAGGGCTCGCTCTTGGAGCAGATGACCTACCGGAGACTGCAGAGGCATTATCGAATTGGATCTCCAATCACCCAGATGCAGCACCGAGCGATAAGG
>WLHA01000048.1 GCA_009702955.1 Actinomycetota bacterium | reverse complement strand
TCGGCACCGCGATTGCTGCCCTCGTCACAGCTACATTTTTCGCTACATTTTTATTTGCATTTGAAGCGCAATCAACCGATGCAGCCACACTCCTCCCAACCGCACCGACTGCAGTAACTGTGTCTCCTGCCGCTGCGGGTCGAATGACTCTCGCATGGCGTGCACCATTAAATAGCGCAGTAAGTAGTACGGGAACCAGTGTCGTCGTGACGAGCTACGAATACAGGTCAGCGTCTACTTCTAACTCAGGGTCGACGTGGTCCGGGTATGCACCTGCAGTTACATTGCTTGCAACCTCTGGTAGGCAGGCTGTTCCTTGCTCGGCTCCGCTTGCTGCGGGAGGCGGCTGCCGCTACGTACTAGCCGCGCGTAGCGCTGCAGGGATCGGTGCATGGACGGCTCCAACTACCGCGCTATGGGCACCCCCATCTGCTCCGAGAACCCCCGTAGTGGTGGGGCGGCACGGAGCGCACGTAGCGAGCGTTTCATGGAAGACACCAACAGTCTCGGGAGGACTACCCCTCAAGGACACGCTTGCTCAAGTATCTACTGATGGAGGAGTCACATGGAGCGCGAAGATTGAGTCGCTAGCCCCTGCATATACGACGAGTGCTTTCGTGCTGCCAGCAAGTTGCGAGACCAACTCTGAGTGTCGTGTGCGCCTCTACGCACTAAACGCTGCAGGTAGGTCCGCACCAACTCTTCCCGCGCAGATTCAGTGGCGATCGGTGTCTGATGAAATTGGAATCGCTACCGGCACCCCGTATGTCCCAGCGGGGATGACCGAGCCGCAGTTTTGGAATCGCGTTGCAGCCACCGGTGCAGGCTGGGCACGCATTGATTGTGCACCGCTCTCATATGCGAGTTACTCAACCTGCGACAATAGAGTCGCTGAGGCACGCAGGGTAGGGCTCCGCCTAGTTCTTACTTTCTCCTACAGGCCGCCAAACTCGCCAGATATCTTCACTAACTCAGAGCATCAACAATGGGCAATATGGGCAGGTGAGGTTGCTGCGCGTTTAACCTCCGCAAATCCTGGGACGATCGGCGCGTTCGAGATATGGAACGAACCTAATAATCCTGTCTTCTGGAGTCCTGTGGACCCTGTTGCTTACGCCGACCTACTGGCGCGTACAGCCTTCGCACTTCGACTGCGTTCATCAGTCCCCATCCTTACTGGAGGCCTCTCACCAGGTGGGGTTAACGGTGGCTCGGACGCCACCACGGATCCGCGCAACCCGGCAACATGGCTTGCTGCGATTTACTCCTCGGGCGCTCGCGGGCATTTCGACGCGGTTGGGCATCACCCGTATGACACATACTCAGGCGTCACCAACCAGGGTCCGCCGAGAGTCGGATGGGAGAGTGGCTACCGCGCGGCTCACTGGCTCCGTGTAGTTATGGATGCAAATGGGGACTCCGCAAAACGTATTTGGGCCACAGAGGCCGGAACTCCGTCGTGCACCGGGTATAGCGGAGGAAAGTTCTCTGAGGGGCTGCGTGCAACTCGCCTACGGGATGACATCGCAGACTGGACCCGAGGAATACATAATCCATGGACCGGAGAGAGCATCGGACTAGGGGATAAGAGCGACTGGAATACCGGGCCATTTATGGTGTTCAAGATGTATAAGCAGTATGACGCCCCTGGTCTAGGGCTATCGTTCGCTACTGCTCAGTGTGGGCACCCTGCTTGGTACGAGCCCGCACCGGTAGCCATGCTTAAGACGTTGACGGCTGGATAACCCCCAGGCACGGTAGTTATCTTCCTTGAATCTTGAGGATGAACCAGTCGTGCGCGATGCTAGGCAGGTGGCCGCAAACGAGAGCCAGCAAAGTACGTAATCTGATAAGCCCTAAATTCAATTTGCCCTATACGTAGTAGTAACTAGAAACCCGGAGAGAGAATGTCTGAAGAGAGCATGTCTGATCAAGTAGTACTGACCGAGGCCGCCGATGGCATCCTCACTGTAACCATTAATCGCCCTCAGGCGCGCAATGCTGCGAACCGTGCAGTTGCGGATGGCGTCGCTGCTGCGATGGATGAGCTCGATGGTAATGACGAACTACGGGTCGGAATCATCACCGGCGCAGGTGGAACATTCTGCTCAGGTATGGATCTTAAAGGTTTCCTTACTGGAGACCTACCAATAGTTGAGGGTCGCGGATTCGCCGGAGTCGCCGAGGCGCCACCCCGCAAGCCACTAATTGCTGCAGTTGAGGGTTACGCACTTGCTGGCGGTTTTGAACTCGCGATTACCTGCGACCTAATCGTCGCGGCAGAGAGCGCGAAATTTGGAATTGCTGAGGTCAAGCGCGGACTTGTTGCAGCTGGCGGCGGTCTCGTTCGTCTCCCTCGTCAGATCACACCGCGTCTTGCGATGGAGCTTGCGCTAACAGGCGACTTTGTTGATGCGCAGCGCGCATACGAGATTGGCCTGATTAACCGTGTAGTCCCTACCGGCGAGGCACTTGCCGGCGCAAAAGAATTAGCGGCAAAGATCGCTGCAAACGGACCACTTGCGGTTGCAGTTAGCAAGCGGATCATTACCGAGTCTGCTGACTGGTCAACCGGAGAGCAATTCGCCAAGCAGGGGGAGTACGCAAACCCTGTGTTTGGAAGTGCGGATGCAATGGAGGGCGCAACTGCATTTGCAGAGAAGCGCACACCAAACTGGACCGGCAAATAAGCAGCTAAGAAAAAACCTGTAATTAAGAGCCTCTAACTACCATCTTCTAAAGAACATCCTCTAACAAGTAACACTTACCGAAAGGGAACACGATGCCAAGACTAAACCTGAATGGGTCATCAGCGATTGTTACCGGTGGTGCCTCTGGCATCGGCGAGGCATGCGCACGGCAGTTGGCTAATCTTGGAGCAAGAGTTGTCATTGCCGACCTAAATGAAGACCTCGGTACTTCAGTAGCAAAAGAGATCGGCGGATTATTCGTCAAGTGTGATGTCTCTAGTGAAGAAGATGGTGCTGCAGCGGTAGCAGCAGCATCCGAGATGGGGCCACTACGCGTATTGGTCAACTCCGCTGGACTCGGCTGGGCCGGGCGCACGATCGACCGCAACAACGAGCCAATGGAGCAGAAGCACTTTGATTTTGTTATCAAGGTAAACCTGCTCGGCTCCTTCAATATGCTCCGGTTGTCTGCTGCGGCGATGGCTAAGACAGAGCCGATTACCGAGGACGGCCAGCGCGGTGCGATTGTAAACATGGCATCAGTGGCAGCGTTTGATGGCCAGACCGGTCAGGCGTGTTACTCGGCCTCTAAGGGTGGAATTGTCGGAATGACGCTCCCAATTGCTCGCGACCTTGCGCCTGCCGGTATTCGCGTGAACACCGTTGCTCCTGGTCTAATCGATACTCCGATCTACGGCGTAGGAGAGGCATCAGAGGCCTTCAAGTCAAATCTCGGCAAGTCTGTGCTCTTCCCGAAGCGCCTTGGTTCAGCAGAGGAGCTCGCATTTATGGTTCTCGACCTAATCACGAACCCGTACATGAACGCAGAGATTGTTCGTGTCGACGGCGGAATCAGGATGCCACCTAAGTGATCTAACGCGCCGCGAGGCGCATTTGAGAATTGAATACTTGGAGGGCCCGGCCTAGTGCCGGGCCCTCTTCGTGTTGCCTGTCTCACCCTCTCGTTAAGTTAGTTTGTATGGAGGCTCAGCGAGATAGCCATAGACGTGATAGCGATAAAGGTGATAGCCAGAGACGAGATAGAAGAGATAGCCAGAGACGAGACGGGCAGGGGAGTCGGGCAGTGGCAGATGATGAAGTCTTAAATAGTCGAGAGGGAGAGGTGGCCCCCGGCTGGTATGCGGACCCTTCTCGCCGCTCCCACACGCGCTGGCATGATGGCCAAGGATGGACCTCGACAATTGCACTTGATGGTGCGGCTGTCATAGATCCTGAGGGCTTGGCTGGATTCGACCCATCTCTAGCGCCAGTCTCGATTCCGGTGTCGATGCCGGTGTCGGAGCAGGTCTTGGTTGGGGCTAAGCGTCCCCTGGATCGATCTGAGAGGCGAGCGTTGAAGGCTGCGCGCAGAGCGGTGCGTGATGCTGAGCGTGCGCATGCAATGGCCATTGCAGAGGCTCATCGAAGGGTTAGGGACACAGAGATCTCGCGCAGTAATCAGTTGCAGATTGCAAATACACAGTTGGCAGAGGCAGAGAGTCCTAGTGGGAAACGCATCGGCGAGTACCGCGGAGTGGTGCTACACGAGCGCACTCTAACTACTCCGAAGGGCGGTACCGTCTGGTTGCGCGGATGCTCTGCCGATGTCGAGAGTGGCGGAAACCTCTCAATGTCTCACCGCCCAACTCTTACTCGCATGGCCGCGGGCGGTCTCCTATTTGGAGGGATCGGAATGCTTGGATCGCTGGCTGCTCAGAAGCGAGAGGTTGCAGATAAACGTGAGTTATATCTACTTATCCAGACTGGTGAGGGTGGGATGGTCCTCCAATGCCCGCCAGATGATGGACTCGTTGTGAGGCAGTTTGCAATGGCGATCAATGCCTATGCGCGCGATGTAGATGCAAACGATGTTGAGCGTGCAGCAATTGCAGCGTCATCTCGTTCGATCATCGCTCGAATCGAGGGTGATACCTCGGATCTCGACGAAGCAAGAGACGCGAAGGAGGCTGTTGCGCAAGACCCTGCTCACCTAGAGGCGATCAGAGATGCAAGGGCAGAGATGTTTGCACTAGAAGCAGGTAGCCCGCAGAGTGACTAGTTAGTGAGAGAAGCGTGACTGAAGCGAGACCGAGGCGTGATTTAAGTGAGGTCGGCATCGTCCGGGTGCGTCCCCGAGAGGATGCCAATAGAACATCTCAAAGTGGGACTATTGGCCCTATGAGGCTCGCGTAATGCAGGTGAGACTCCTTCTAAAGGACCCCGTAATCTCTATCGTTTATCTAGACCAATCTCTATAACCCCGTTCCGTCCCCGACCTAGGAGGCAGTCGAATGACTAGACGCCAATGGACCACAGCAATTGTAGGCACGCTTATCGCAGCACTACTCGTAGCTGCATGCGGAGGAGGCTCCGACTCTGAGACCACAACGACATCGCGAAAGCCCGCTACGACCACAACCACTAAGGCCGTTGCCTTAGATCTCTCAACGGCCGTCTTCCCCGTAGGCGATGTTCGTTACAGCAGTCCTGTCGAGGCAGCGACAGCTTTTGCTAACGAGTACGTCGGCTTCACATCGCCGATTGTTGGGCAATTTGTAGCAGGTGACTCGCGGTCAGGAGAGGTTCCAGTTCAGGCAACTAACCCTGGAGTTGTTACAACAGTTCTTGTTCGACAGCTCGACTCGGCGGGGCACTGGTGGGTGCTTGGATCCTCATCACCAAACCTCGTCCTCACATCCCCAAGCGCTGGAGCAGCAATTACTAGTGCGGTAACGCTAAAGGGCCAGAGCACTGCCTTTGAGGCCACATTCAATGTTGAGATCCGTCAGGATCGCACGGCTCCCCCTCTTGGCGGTGGCCCTGCGATGGGCGGATCGAACGGCGATATGGGGCCATTCACGGATGTGGTCTCATTTACTCAGCCAACTCAGCCGCGAGGCGCGATTGTCCTCAAGACCTACTCAATGAAGGATGGCAGCGTGGCCGAGGCGAGCGTTATTCGCATTGCCTTTGCCGGAGTTTGATCTCCGCGTCACCAGTTAGCCCTCCGCATAGGGGAGACTCGCCCCATGACAGATAACGAGCTCCCCGATGCCAGCCTCCCCGCGCGAAAACGTATTGCGTTAGTAGCGCACGATCATGAGAAGCAGCACTTGCTTGAGTGGGCGCGTGAGAATAGAGAGATTCTCTCGCAGCATGAGCTCTGCGCTACAGGTACCACAGGCGGTTTGCTTGCAGAGGAGCTTGGGCTTCCGATCGAGCGACTGAGATCTGGGCCTCTCGGAGGGGACCAACAAATCGGTGCTCGCATCGCTGATTACGGAATCGACATGCTGCTCTTCTTCTGGGACCCGCTAGAGCCGCAGCCTCATGACCCTGATGTTCGCGCCTTGCTCCGAATTGCGGTTGTATGGAATATTCCTGTTGCATGCAACAGGTCTACTGCAGACTTCTTGGTCTCGTCGCCGCTGTTCTCAGGTACCTACGAACGTCAAGTCGCACCGCACGTCTCCGCTTAGAGAGCGCCGACCTAAGTCCTAAGGCCGAGTTCCCCACTGGTTCAGGTGAGTTACATCTCGTGCCGGTAAGCGTACGGCCGGCTTGAATGTGTCACCGGTGAAGTATGCGACCGGTAGCAGTGCAGCCTGTGTTACATGGTCGGGTATGCCAAGGATCTCCGCAGCCTCTTTCTCGTACATGAGGTGGAGCGAGGTCCAGGCGGTTCCAAGGCCACGAGCCCGGGCCGCTAATGCGAAGGACCAGACTGCGGGGAGAATCGATCCGTAGGTTGATGCCTGAGCGAGTACGCCTGCCTCCTCAACTCGTCCCTCAATGCAGGGAACAAGAATTACGGGGACTTCGTGCAGGTGCTCTGCGAGGTACCAAGCGGATTCAGCAACCTTGACGCTGCTTGCCTCACGTGGGTCACCCGCCTCATACTCGGGGCGAGGCATCTGCGAATACAGCGTTATCGCATCTTTATATAGGCGCGCTAACTCCGAGCGTTTCGCAGGATCGGTGACGACCACGAAAGACCAGCCCTGACGGTTAGAGCCAGTCGGGGCCTGGAGTGCAATCTCTATGCACTCCATTACATCGTCTAGCGAGACTTCGCGTGTTAGATCGAGTCGCTTGCGCACCGACCTTGTCGTAGTGAGCAGTTCGTCGGCGGCAAGTAGATCGATCATCTGGTGTTAGCTAACCCTGCGCAGAGTATTGCGGTCGGTGTGAGCGAAACCCTTTTCGTGCTTGCGAAGGTCAACCGAGGTTGTCTGGTCGTATGACCAAGAGTTCTCGTCGTGCACGGTGATGTCGACTGTGTAGGAGGAGGTGCTTGCGTTCTGAGAGAAGTAAATGCTCTCGAGGAGTCCGTGAGTAAGGGAGCCTCTCTCGGCAGTCATCTTGAAACTGGTTGCATCAGCAGTGCATGTACCGCCGGCCAGAACCATCGTTGAGCGGGGGACCAAGAAGCAGCGCATAACTTGCTGGTCAGCTGCGTCCCAGAGCCAGTAGCCAATCTCAGTGTGGAACGGCTCGTCTTCGCCATCCTTGTATGCGGCCATGCGGTAGTCGAGTCCGTATACAGACTGCTCGCCGTTGACGACCGGTCCGAAGGGGTTCATCGTGACCTTCTCGGTGTAGCGGATCTCCGCTACTGCGTCCTTGTCATTGTGGAAGGAGATGTCGACTCCCTCGTTTCCTTCCCATGTGCCGACTAGAGCGGCGAGTGGTCCAAGGTCTTTGGGGTCAGGTGCTGGCATGGTGTTTCCCTTCGAAGGATTGGTTAGAAATCAGATTGAAAACCTACCCGAGGTGGGCGATTGATCCCTACTTGAGTGACAAAGACCACAATTACTTAGTTAGGTCTCAGCCTT
>WLHA01000047.1 GCA_009702955.1 Actinomycetota bacterium | reverse complement strand
TCGTTATCAGAGATCAAAGCATATTTGGCAATCTCTCCGAGGCCGCTTCGATACTCGCGAGGAGAGAGCGATGCGAGGGTATCCGTATCAGAGACAACTGCAATGGGCTGATGAAAAGCCCCAATAAGGTTCTTTCCCTCTGGAATATTGACTGCGGTTTTACCCCCGATAGCGGCATCAACTTGTGCAAGCAACGAGGTAGGGACCTGCAGAACATCTACACCTCGGTAGTAAACAGAGGCAGCAAATCCTGCAGTGTCACCAACTACGCCTCCACCTAGAGCAACCACAACATCACCTCGAAGGAGACCGAACTCTGCGAAGTTCCGACAGAGACCCTCAACGGTAGAGAGCGACTTGGCCTCCTCCCCGTCACCTATGAGAAAAACCTCAGAGTTAGCCAATCCAGACCTAATCGAATCTAGGTATAGGTCAGCGATTGCAGCCTGTGACACGATCGCCACACGACGGCGGCGACTGAGCATCTCGGGTACTAGATCTAGAGCGCCTGCCCCTATGTGGATGTCATAGGCAGGCTCTAACGCGACGCCTACTCTGTGAATCGTCATCGGTTCTGCACCATCATTCCGTAATAGCCTTAATAAAAGCCTCAATTACTAGGTCAGCAACCGCTGAGACTGCTAGCCCTGCGGTGTCGATCCGCACATCAGCCATGGATTCGTATGCCCCATAACGTACCTCTGCAAGAGCCTTGAGGGTTGCTACTGGATCGCCCTCTGCGAGCAAGGGGCGCGCTCCACTCTTTCGGGTGGCCCTCTCCGCTAATTCAGGTATTGGCGCGTCTAACCAAACTACGTAACCCGACTCGCGAAGCGCTTGCCTGTTAACGGGGTCAATCGCTACCCCTCCCCCGCAGGAGATCACTAGGGGAACCTCTGACGCAGATGCCGCGGATACCGCTACGCGCTCTAGCTCACGAAATTCGTTCTCTCCGCGCGTTGCAAAAATACGTGCAACGGAGATTCCAGCAGATGCTTCAACCATGTGATCCGTGTCTACAAATTTGCGCCCTAGGCGTTTTGCACAGAGAGCGCCAACGCTTGACTTACCCGAGCCCATTAGGCCTACGAGTACCAAATGGCGCTCAGAGGATTCCTCGGACACCTAAATACTCCCCGGTTACTTAAGCGATGCGATGTAGGAGTCGTGATTGCGACGGAGCTCTACGAGTGAGTCTCCGCCGAACTTTCTCCCAACCTCAGCTGCGAGGACCAAAGCGGTCATTGTCTCGGCAACTACGCCCGCTGCAGGAACAGCTGTTACGTCTGTGCGCTCTTTAAAGGAGACGGTCTCAGCCTTAGTCTCAGTATCGACAGTCTTGAGAATTGGTTTGTTGAGAGATGCCAGCGGTTTCATGGCTACTCGCGCCACTAGAAGATCTCCGGTCGTCATGCCGCCCTCGGTACCTCCGGCGCGATGTGAACCACGGTGGTAACCAGAGGCTTCATCCCAGAGAATCTCGTCATGCGCCTCGCTACCGCGACGCGCAGCAATCGCCCATCCATCACCAATCTCGACGGCTTTCATTGCCTGGATACTCATCAATGCTTGAGCGAGTAGTCCGTCAATCTTGCGATCCCAATGCACATGGGATCCGAGGCCTGGAGTAACTCCGAAACCAAGTACCTCGACAATTCCCCCGAGTGAGTCTCCTGCCTTCGAGGCGCCCTCAACTGCTGCGATCATTGCGGCCTCGCTTGATTTATCGAAGCAGCGCACCGGCGATGCGTCGATGGCCTCAAGATCCTCTGGTCCAGGGGTAGCAGCTCCATCGCTGACGGTGGCCTCCCCCATGCGAACAACGTGACTAATGACAGTTGTACCAATTTCACGAAGCAATGCTTTTGCGATTGCACCTGCAGCGACTCGCGCAGCGGTCTCGCGCGCACTTGCACGCTCCAACACATTTCGCGCATCGGTAAATCCGTATTTCTGCATTCCGATTAAGTCGGCATGCCCTGGGCGTGGCTGGTGAAGCGGCTTTGTAGTTGCTCCTGGCGCCGAGCCCATCTCCTCTTCCCACTTAGGCCACTCTGTATTACGAATCAAAATAGATAGAGGCGAACCGAGGGTTACTCCGTGACGCACTCCGGATAGAAACTCAACCTCATCACGTTCGAAATGCATCCGAGGTCCACGCCCGTAACCAAGTCGGCGGCGACCAAGCTCATCGCTTACCTCTTCAATGGTTACTGGAAGCCCTGCTGGTAGCCCCTCAAGCACCACAACGAGAGCGGGGCCGTGAGATTCTCCGGCCGTTAAATACCGCAACACGCGCATGCCTTTCGCTCTGCCTTGAGAGGCTCCTGATGGGTTAAGAATCGTCAGTGTTGATTCTTATATCTCTAAGAAATGTCTCTAGATGATCTTGGGCCAGATCCTACCGGTGGCGAAGGCGTGACTACTTAATGACTTCTTCGCCCTTGCAGAGCTGAAATGGCGAATCGCCATAGAGCAACTGCACACAGGTCCCCTGAATGCTCACGACCATGTAGGAGGTTGCAAAGGTCTCGCCGGGGGCCACGGTATAGACCGTCGATCCAACGCGAATTGAGGCAACCATGGTCCCTGCTTGGTCAAATACATCCACGACGGCAACGGCTGTACCGACTGTTGGGGTAGTTGAACCTCCGCCCCCAGTAGCGCCTGTGGAGCCAGTAGCGCCGCTCGCTCCAGGCGTGGATGGAGTGCCCGTATCGATTGAGATGACAGGAGCAAAAGGGTCCTTGGTAGCAAAAATATCGAAGGACCCACCAGGAATATCAGGCGGAGGGACAGTGGTGGTTGTCGTGGTCTGCAGGGAGGCAGAGCCGCTAGTTGGCGGTGGTGTATCGGTTCCCCCACCGCCGCCGGTCACCACTTTGAGCAGCAAGAACACAGCCACAACACCTGCGCCTATACCGCCAATGACTATTGCTCGTTTGTTGTCGATTGGACTAGCCATGATGCATCACCTAATTCGCCGGGAGATTTGTGGTGGTGCTCGCTGGCGCTGTTGAGCCAGTGATTCCAGTTGAGCCAGATACTCCGTTAGTTCCAGGGTTACTTGTGACACCGGTGGCGCCCGCTGGAGATGCGCGCGTAAACATGCGGGCAGTGAGCGTTACGGAGATTGCACCAGGGTCTGCTGCGGGGTCATTGGACGCAGACGAAGCGCCCGAACCTTGGCCGGCGAGATTCACTCCATCGACAACAACGATCCGCTCTAGGTCCTCCAAGCGATTGAGGTAATCAACAACAGCGAAGAAACCCCCCTTGACCTGGATGGAGATAGCAATGGTTGTTGGCGCACCGGTTCCGAGCCCTACTGACGGTGGAGAGGGCGAGATAGAGAGAAAGTCAACGCCGGAGAGCGCGGCAATTTCATTTGCACTCAGGATAAAGACCGCAAGATCAGGGGTCGCGGGCACAGCGGCATTCAACGTACGTAGCGATGCCTCGAGCTCCGGTCGATTCCGATTGAGTTCTTTTAGCCGAGCAACAGTTGCCTCAAGATCAAGGCCTCTCCGCTCCGCGGCAGCAGCCTCGCTCCGGGCAGTCGATGTTGCGCTGGTCTTCGGCGAGTAAATCAAGACCCACCACAGAATGAGTACAGCTACTGTGCCGCCGACAAAACCCAGGATCGCTCGGCGGCTCATGGCTGTCCCCCGAATCGATTAGCCCTATCGGATGTAGCGGCAGAAGTGACGTTCGCTGTGGAGGAGTACGTAACAAGGGAGCGCGTAGTTCCAGCGGCGGCATCTTTAGTTGCGCTTGGTACCCACAACCCGGAGAAAGATGGAATCTCTCCGATGCGCTGAATCCAAGATGCGACAGATGTGAAATCGAGTCCTGTTGCAGAGAAGGATGCGGTACCAATATTCACAATTGATCCCGCGCTAGGGGTAATGGCTCCTGTGGAGCCAGTGACCCCCGAGGTCGAATCAAAGGTTGCAGCACCTGTTGTCGGGGCGGTCGTTGAGCCTTGAAAGGCAGTCAACCAAGAATCGTTTGGAATTGTTCGCGCAATCTCCTGAAGCATTCGAGACCAGGAGACGTCGGTTGCAAGAACCGTTACGGCTTGACGACTGAGTCCATCAACCAAGGCCTTCTCTGCCTGAGCGTCCGTGTACTTCGCCGCCTCAGCCTCTAAGACAGCGTTCCGAGCCTGAGCCGTATCACGCGCTGACTCGGCGTCACTAAGCCGATTGCTAGCTAAGAAGGTCATGAATCCGAGAACCACCAATAGCGCTGCACCGATTGATCCAGCGAGGGTGAGTATCCGCTTGCGATCAATCTCTGCGCCCTTGTCAGGTAGGAGATTGATGCGTTTCCCTGAGCCCAATGCGCCGAGAGCGAGCCCGACCGGAACGGGAAGGTACGGGTCAAGGTCAGGGATGTCATCGACTGAGAACCCGATCTCGCCAACTGTGACAAGCCTTCGAGGCGTGGCCATCGATGTAGGTAGTTCGAGCGCATTCGAGACGGCATCAAGGAGCCCTCGCTGCGTTGCACCTCCACCCGTGAGGGTTACCTGAAGCACCGGGCGAGCATCTGACTGGCCACGATAGAAATCAACCGATCCACGAATGGCCTCAACGACCGCACGCATCGGGCCAGCGACTGCCTCGTCTACTTGGGCTGCAACTGCGGGGTCGCTAGAGCCATCGCGCTTGATCGCCTCGGCATCCTCGACTGAGAGTTCAAGGGCGCTCTCGATTGCAGCTGTAGCACTTCGCCCTCCGCCCCCAACAATGCGGACAAAACGCGGTATGCCAGATTCGTGGATGGCGACAACTGTCGTGCCGGCTCCGACGCTGACTAGCGCCTCCGCTGCTGGGCCGTTGGTACCAACTCTTCGGCCAAGTGACCGCACCAGCGCTAGAGGAACAAGATCTACTGCCGAGACTCGAACACCTGCGGCGCGCACTGCATCAACAAGAGTCGTGACAGCATCTCTATGGGCTGCAGCAAAAAGCACACGCTGCATAGGCTCTGCATCTGGATCCGCGTCCTCTGGTGCCTCAATCTGCTCTAGTACCTGAAAATCAAACGCCGCCTCAGCGATAGGAATCGGGATCAGGTCACCTGCCTGGAAACGCAGCGCACCAGCGAGGTCGGCATCCGACATAACAGGCATGTCGATTGTTCTAACGATTACTCGAGGGCTAGCGATTCCAACTCGAACCTCGCCTTTACCTAGGCCGAGTTCACTCCAGAGTCGAGCAACTGCCTTTGTAACTGCAGCCGCGTCAACAATCTCTCCCTCGCGCACCGCTTCGTAAGGAAGCGCGACCTGTCCGAATGCAACAATGCGAGGCGGATCATCAAACTCAACCTCGGCGACTCTTACCGCGTGGGTTCCAATATCGAGACCGATTACTCTGCGAGCCATGCGCCCCCCTCTTGGCTTGGGGTGACCATGCGCGACTCAAGATAAGTATTGAGGTCTGCGACTCGAATGCGCAGGTGCTTTCCGACCCTGATAGCGGGGATCTGGCCAGACTTCACAAGTCTGTAGACAGTCATAGTTGAGACGCGCATGGCGTCAGCAACCTCCAGAGGGGTGAGCAACTCGATTTTAGTAACACTCGCCACAAAAGACTCCACTCGTTGACCTGCGCAACATTAGACCTATCAGACCCCAATGGGCAACTAAAGGCGCATGCATCTTGAATAGAGCGTGGATCGGCAGAACCGGAGTCGAATCTTGACGGGCCGAAAGCCCCAATTGTGCCTGCTCTAGTTCTAAGGGCTGGCGGGTTCTAAGGGATGGCCGGCTCTAAGGGATGGCCGGCTCTAAGGGATGGCCGGTTCTAAGGGCTGGCGATAAGGATTGCTGGCTACGAGGATTACTGGCTGAGCAGGCGCAGTATCTGTGGCCCTACTAGAAGGGCAATCAGAGTGCCTAGAGCCATGAATGGCCCAAAAGGCACATGATCCTTACGAGTCTTGACCTTGGTGGCAATCAAGCCGATCCCGACCACCGACCCGAGCAGAAATCCCATGAATATCCCTAAGAAAGCGGTAGCCGGCGAGACCCACCCGAGAGAGAGCCCTAGCACGAAGGAGAATTTCACATCCCCGAAGCCCATACCGCGCGGAGAGACGAGGTGAAGCAGGAGAAATACAGCAAAGACCCCCAGACCGGAGAGGAGTGCCCGGCGAAAGTCGCCTACTCCCCCAACTACTCCCGCTGCCCCAAATAGGACTGTCACTGCGACTGTTAACGGGTAGACGATTCGGTTCGGCAGAAGAAACGTATCGAGGTCGATTAGTGAGAGAGCAACGAGACCTGCTGCCAAGACGAGGTACGCAGGCAGAGCCCACGACCCCGCAAACCTCCAAGCGAGTAGACCCCAAAGGATTGCAGTACCGGCCTCTACTAACGGATAGCGCGCCGAGATCTTGGTCTTGCAGCTACGACACTTACCCCGAAGGATTAGCCAGGAAAGCACAGGGATGTTGTCGTAGGGGCGAATGAGTTGCTCGCATCCCGGGCATCGTGATGGCGGACTCACTATTGACTCATGGCGAGGCACGCGCCAGATCACAACATTGAGAAAGGAACCAATCAACAGCCCTAACAAAGCAGAAATGGCGATCACAAAACCAGTCACGATGCTTAACCTAGGGCCATTTGCGAGGCATTACACGCTATTGAGAGAAGACAACTCTCGCTCAGCAATGCACTACCAAGACTCAGACCACACGCCGTTCAGATCAACTGCATTTGCCCTGCAATTAGGTGACGCATCTGTCCGGAATCCTGTAGGCGCATCAGCTCTGTCAAGAATTGTGAAGCAAGTACCAGAGGCAGATCGAGTAACTGCCACAAAGAAGTCATAGCCGCCGTAATTCCCAAAATTGACCGAGGCTTCGTTTCGAGTCGCTAGGGCATCGGTTCCCCCATCTATGAAACGGATGGAGCCCTCTGCTCCCAAGAGTTTTGCTGTAGACAAATTGGCATAACCCTCCTGCGTGTCGACTGAAGAGCGTGCGGCAAGGAGTGCGGTATGGAGAATTGTCTCGGCTCTGCGATCGGAGGCTGGCCGCCTCGCTCCTAAAAAGGTTGGAAGCGCAACTGCAAGCAGCACACCAAGAATCATCACAACAACCATCAGCTCAACGAGGCTAAATCCATTCTCGCGATTATCGCCTCGCCTCGGCGCCCCTAATCGACGCTCACTCAGTTGAGTATTGCTTCTCTGATCAGTCATGTCGCCTCCTCTCTCTAGGCTCTTGAGCAAATCCCCCCAAGAGATTGCTTCGTTCTTTCTGCTTTGCGCTCTGTGCTTTGTTCCCAGAGCCGACGAAGGGCCCGAGGCTTATGCCCCAGGCCCTGTACGCCGTACTACCGGAAATTCCTTACTGCCTAACCTCTTACCACTGGTCGGACCATGTGACACCGGTACCTGAAGCGGTAGTGGCATCGCATGTTCCAGTAACAGTCGCAAACTGAGTACCAGGGCCCTGCGTATTGTCCCGAAGGGCAAAGCAGTCTCCGGAGGAAGACTCAGTAACCATGATC
>WLHA01000046.1 GCA_009702955.1 Actinomycetota bacterium | reverse complement strand
GATTGAAGACTCGAGATTGCCTCTGCGAGATTCATACTGCTGCTGCCCGCTGTCGAGCAGACTCGAATAAGAGAATGCTCCCTGCAACGCCGACATTTAGAGACTCCGAGACTCCAGCCATAGGAATCGTGACGGAGCCGTCAAGGAGATCCGCTACCTCCTCGGGGAGGCCGTGGGCTTCATTACCTAGAACTAGAGCGACTCCGGTCGCGAGATTCAAAGCGTCTGGCGCTTCTCCGCCTCTCGCTATGGTGCCGAGGGCGCGCACTCCTCGGCTCGAGAGCATCTCTAATACCTCCAAGGGATCGCCATCCTCAACCAAAGGAACTCCAAATATCGCGCCTGCAGATGCTCGAACCACCTTCGGGTTCCAGGGATCAACTCCGCTGCCGCAGGAGATTACCCCTTGCGCACCCGCAGCCTCAGCGCTTCTAAGCAGTGTCCCGAAATTCCCTGGATCCGATACTCCACAGAGCACGAGAATGCATCCATCGGTCTGGAGATCTGAGACTGCTACAGGAGCCGGTAGATCGATTAAGCCAAGTAGAGGCTGCGGCGAGCGAGTGGTTCCTATCTTCTCGAGCACACCTTCACGGAGCAGCTCGAGGCGAACACCTGCATCAGCAAGACGATCAAGGAGATTCGAGAATGCCCGCGTTGCGCCATCGGCAACGTAGACAGCCTCAATCATCGCTCCCCGATCGAGAGCTGCACTGATTACGCGAGGCCCCTCGGCCACGCACTGGTTACCGTCGAGACGCGTTGCGCGATCGCGCAGCAGGTCACGCAGATACCTAACCTCTGGATGCCGAGCGGCGAGCCCGGCGTGGACGCCGCCCGCCTCTGACATAGAAATCAGGCTGCTGCGAGAGCCTCACGTGCGGTCGCTACTAGCGCACCGAACGCGGCTTCGTCACGGACTGCGAGGTCGGCTAAGACCTTACGGTCAACCTCAACCTCGGCTGCCTTCAAACCAGCAATAAATTGCGAGTAGGACATGTCGTGAAGGCGGCAGGCTGCGTTGATGCGAACAATCCATAGTTTACGGAAGTCGCCTTTACGCACGCGTCGGTCACGGAATGCGTACTGGCCTGAGCGCATAACCTGCTCATTGGCCTTGCGGAAGTGACGGCTCTTAGAACCGCGATACCCCTCAGCCTTCTCCAGAATCGCGCGACGGTGCTTCTTACCATTGACTGCGCGTTTTACTCTTGCCATATCAGTGCTCCTTACGCCCGGCCGAGCAAGCGCTCGACGTGCTTCTTATCGCCACCGGTTACCTCAGCCCCACGGGCTAGGCGACGGGTGCGCTTTGACGGCTTCGACTCAAGTAGGTGAGCGCGGTTGGCTTTACGGCGACGGATCTTTCCCGTTCCGGTCAACTTGAAACGCTTCGCTGCACCCCTGTGGGTTTTTACTTTCGGCATTACTTTTTCTCCTACTCAACTTCACTAACTACGACTTCATTAACCACTGCTGCACTATCTAGCGCTGCGCCCTCAACTACGGGCACTATCGCCTCTGGCACTTCCGTCGCTACTGGCGCTTCAGTAGATGGCGCCGGTGTTGCTGGAGCCTCTACTGCAGGCGCCTTCGAAGATCCACGCTCGCCTTTTCCAGCGACCTTTGGCTTCGCCTTGCCTGCCTTCTTCACCGGGTGCAGCACCATTGTCATGTTGCGTCCGTCCTGACGCGGTGCCGACTCGACTATTGCGTAATCAACTACGTCTGTAGCGATCTGGTCCAGGATCTTGCGCCCGAGCTCTGGGTGAGCCATCTCGCGTCCTCTGAACATGATCGTTAACTTGACTTTATTTCCGTCCCCCAAGAATTTCTGGACATGTCGCATCTTGGTTGTGTAGTCGTGAATATCAATTTTTGGCCGGAACTTCATCTCTTTGATGACGACGTTGGTCGCCTTCTTTCGAGACTCTTTACGGCGCTGTTCCTGTTCGTACTGCCAACGACCGAAGTCCATGATTTTGCAGACCGGAGGCACGTTGTTAGGGGCGACCTCGACTAAATCGAGCTCGGCCTCGCGTGCGATGCGGAGTGCATCTGGGAGAGCGACCGTGCCGAGTTGTTCGCCTTCAGCGCCGATTAGGCGCACCTCGCGAGCTCGAATTCGATCGTTTATCCTGGCTTCGTCCGTTGCGATGAGCATCACCTCTGTGAGTAGTGAACGCCCCCGGACGCGCCGGCGGCGGACACAGAGAAGCATCCGCCGCTCGGCCGTTGGGTACGGCCGTTCGTGAACTACCTGAGCTCGAGTCTTAGAGGAGAGATCTCCCCTATCTCGGTCAGGTGGGAGAGCTAAATCTCGTTGAGAGCCCTAGGGCGCCCCAAAAGAAATTTGGCCTTCCACTTCCCATATCGGTTGTAAGCCTGAAACACTACACGACCATGAGCATCTGGACCCCTGCTGGAGAACACACACCTGAGCCCGAGTCGGACTCCCCTACCCAAAATGGCCTCGAGTCGAGTGCCGCGCCTGGGGGATTCGATGAGGAGCCTATGACCGAGGCCGAGATGGCCGAGATGCGAGAGATGCTCGCCGAGGTCGTCGCTACCCCGGTAGTGGCCTTCCTAGCGCAGCACGCTGCCCAGATCCACGAGTTGGCCCTCGTTCACCTCTCGACGGCCTCAGAGCGCGGACATGTAGCGATCTCGCAGGCCGAGTTGGCGATTGATGCCCTAGGCGGGATCGTCGAGGCACTCGGAGATCGACTCGGAGCAGCCTCGGTTCCACTGCGTGAGGCACTCGCTCAAGTGCGTGTTGCATTCGTGCAGATCGCCGGCGAGGTAGAGGCACAGAGCGCCGCCGATGCAGAGAACAGCTAAGCCTGCTCAATCGCAGTAATAGCGTTGGCCTCCCACCGACCCTCCGGGCCGGCGATAATGCTGAACTCAACACGCGCACCTACAGAAATGCTGCGCGTTCCATCTGCAATACGCGTCGAGTGAAACAGGTAGTGCTCTGGTTCCGCTTCATCATCGGAGCCTGCCTCAACTCTTATTGCCCCGAGCCCGCGCCCCTCATCAAACTCCACTACTTCCCCAGCGCGACGCCGCGGCATGGGGTGAAATACTGCATTCGGCGAATTCGATGAATCGTTCAACTCAGGTTTCATCGCAGACGGCATCTCGGAGCAGACTCTATTTACGGGACGATCTTGGAGATAGGCAGCTCAATGATTCCGGTTGCACCTAGTTCGCTTAGAGCAGGAATCAAAGTGTTTATCTCTGATTTAGCAACAACTGTCTCAATAGCAAAACCCTCTTCTCCATAGAGTTTTGAGACTGTTGGCGAACGAAGCGCAGGAAGCAGCCCTATTACCGAAGCGAGGTTTGCCTCCTCCACGTTCATCTTCACAAGAACCCTGCCACGCGCCTCGAGCGCACCGGATAGCAGTATTTGTAGCTGCTCCATCGCCTTGCGCTTTGCAGGGTCGGCGTAGGAGTCTCTATTCGCTATCAGCTCTGTGTGAGAGACAAGGATTGTGTCGAGCACGTGAAGCCCGGCGGCGCGAAGCGCGCGACCCGTCTCAGTAATCTCGACAACGCAATCGGCAATCTCTGGAATCTTTGCCTCGGTTGCGCCATAGGAAAGCGTTACCTCTGCATCGATTCCGTTATCAGCAAAATACCTGCGAGTGATCTCCGGGTACTCGGTGTGAACTCGCACGCCAGTTGGAAGGTCCTTCACACTCTTTGCTGTTGAGTCTCCTGCGACTGCCACCACCATGCGTATCGGTCGCGCAGTTGCCTTCGAGTAGTGAAGCTGAGTTAGCGGGTGCACCAATGCACCGGTCTCCTCGATCCAATCACGCCCAGTAATGCCGATGTCAAAGAGCCCATCGGCGACGTACCTTGGAATCTCCTGTGGCCTAAGGATTGTTACATCGATTACTCGAGGGTCATCAATGACTCCGCGATAATCGACATCTGATCCGCGGCTAACCGTCAGATCTGCATCATCAAAGAGTTGGAGAGTGGCCCTCTCTAGGGAGCCTTTTGGGAGCACAAGTCGAAGCACGTTGGTGAGTCTTACAGGTTGAGGCGCCTAGGCCTTGTTTGTTATCCGCTTTATGAGATTTGCCATCTCGATGGCGGTGGCTGCGGCCTCTTCACCTTTATGTCCTTCGCTCCCTCCAACTCGGTCAATTGCCTGGCTGTGGGTATCAACGGTAAGCACCCCGAAGATGATGGGGATCCCGGTATAGAGCGAGGCATCCATCAACCCGGCGGCCGCTTCACCGGCTACATAATCGAAGTGAGGGGTATCGCCGCGAATCACTGCACCTAGGCAGATGACCGCATCACAGTCACCGCGCGACGCCAAGGCCTTCGCTGTTACCGGGAGCTCGAAAGCCCCGGGGACCGATACGAGGGTAAGCGCCTCTTCGGGGAGGCCGGCCTCGCGCAGAGTGGATAGAGCTCCATCTAGCAGTGCGCCCGTGATGTCATCGTTGAAGCGGCTCACTACAACTGCAATACGCAGAGTGCTCGCATCGAGAGGCTCTACGGGGAATGAGTAACTGCCCATCTACTTGTCGCCACTCTGATCGAGGTCAAGAATGTGCCCCATCTTCTCCTGCTTGGCGCGCAGGTATGCGATGTTCTCGGGAGTGGGCGTTACCTCTAGTGGCACGCGCTCCACAATCTCGAGGCCATAGCCCTCGAGGCCTCCGTACTTAGATGGATTGTTAGTCATGACACGCATCTTGGTAACACCGAGGTCGACAAGAATCTGCGAGCCGATTCCGTACTCTCGTGAGTCGATCGGCAGGCCCAACTCAACGTTTGCCTCAACCGTGTCGCGCCCTTGGTCCTGAAGTGTGTACGCACGAAGTTTGTGGCCAAGCCCGATCCCTCGCCCTTCATGCCCGCGTAGGTACACGAGTACACCAGCACCCTCTGCAGCGATGCGCTCGAGTGCATTATCTAGCTGCACTCCACAATCGCAGCGCATAGATCCAAAGATGTCACCCGTGAGGCACTCAGAGTGCACCCTCACGAGCGTGCTCTCTGCTTTAGATATATCTCCCTTAACGAACGCAACATGCTCCGTGCCGTCAAGCAGGCTCTCAAATACATAGGCAGTGAAATCGCCATGTTTTGTTGGGATTCGTGCCTCTGAGACACGCCTAACGAGCTTCTCTGAGTGTCGGCGATACCGAATTAGATCAGCGATGGTTATGAGGTGCAGCGAGTGCTCGGCTGCAAACTTCTCAAGTTGTGGCATGCGCGCCATTGTTCCATCGTCATTAACGACCTCGGCAAGCACACCGGCGGGCTCAAGGCCTGCGAGGCGGGCAAGGTCTACCCCTGCCTCTGTGTGGCCTGCGCGTTTCAGCACTCCTCCCTCGCGATACCGCAGCGGAAAGATATGTCCTGGTCGAACTACGTCGTTTGGCCTCGCAAGAGGATTGACCAGCGTGCGCACTGTCTGAGCGCGATCTGCGGCTGAGATGCCCGTTGAGACCCCCTCGGCTGCATCTACTGAGACCGTAAACGCTGTGCGTTGTGCCTCGGTGTTATCGATCACCATGAGAGGAATCTGCAGAGCATCTAGGCGCTCACCAAGCATCGGCATACAGATCACGCCGCTGGTGTGGCGAACCATGAATCCCATTGCCTCTGCCGTGATCTTCTCGGCAGCCATGATGAGATCGCCCTCGTTCTCGCGATCCTCGTCATCTACAACTACGACTATCTCACCGCGTGCGACTGCTGCGATTGCAGCCTCAATGTGTGAAAACGACATCACTCTTCTCCTAATTGTTGCGAACTCTTCTCGGCACTATCTAAACGATCTGTGTTCTCTGAGCCACGCGCGCCGTCCACACCGAGCAATCGCTCGACATACTTAGCGAGAACATCTACCTCAATGTTCACAGCGCCGCCTACTTCTTTCGAGCCGAGACTCGTGACGCTTAGCGTGTGTGGAATTACTGCAATCTCGAAACCCTCATCTGTAAGGGACGCAACAGTGAGGCTTATCCCGTCAACAGTGATCGAGCCTTTCTCGACTATGTAACGAAGCAACTGCGCAGGCACGGTAAAGCGCATACGTGTGGAACCATCTGCAAGCTCATCTCGCTTCTCGAGGGTTCCAACCCCATCCACATGCCCCTGCACGATGTGGCCTCCTAGGCGATCCTCAAGACGAACGGGGCGCTCGAGATTGACTCTCGAACCTGCCTCTAGGACACCGAGAGATGTGCGCTCAAGCGTCTCTGTTACACAGTCGGCAGCCCACCTTGCATCTGTGTACTCAACCACCGTTAGGCAGCATCCGTTTACAGCGATCGATGCGCCGAGGCTTACATCAGTGAGAACTCGCGAGCAATCAATCTCGATGCGCGCTCCGCCATCGTGCTTCATTATTGACGCAACGGTGCCGAGCTCCTCGACGATCCCTGTGAACATCTAGCTCAACTCCTCAGCGGCAACTATTGGGTCAAGTGTTATTCGAATATCGGAGCCAACAAGCATTGTGTTGGTTATTCGCCACTTTGATGCATCCATCACCGTGGAGGGTCCATCTAGATCGAAGGCGAGGCGACCATCCCTGCCGAGAAAAGTTGGTGCTACATAAGCAACTAGGCGATCTACTAGCGATGCTTCGATGAAGGCTGCATGCATCGCCGCTCCACCCTCCACCATCGCCTGCAGAACTCCGTACTTTTCAGAGAGCACTTGGAGTACCTGCTCTAGGTGCACGCCAGATCCTTGAGTCTCGACAAACTCAACAACTGCACCGGCCTCACGCCAAGCCTTAATAGCTCCGGGATCTGCAGAGTCAGTTGTAAAGACAACGGTGGCAGCGATGCTTTGGTCAAAGAGCGGCCCTGTTGCAGGTACTCGACCTCTTGCATCGAGCAGAACCCGAGCGGGTTGTCTCGTTGCAGGCGGGGTTGCGTCTCTAGCGTTAAGGCTCGGAGAGTCGGCGAGTGCAGTCCCCGCTCCAATGATCACCGCTTGAGAATCTGCGCGGACATTATGAGCATCAGCTCGCGCCTCTGGCCCCGTAATCCACTGGCTCGTTCCGTCTCGCGCGACGCTGCGAGCATCAAGGCTCATCGCAGTCTTCACAACACAGAACGCTCGACCTGTCACCCGTTGACGAAGGTATGGAGCAAGTTGATCTCGCACCTCAGCAGCGCGAGTGCCGAGCGAAACCTGAAGACCTGCAGAACGAAGGCGCTCTATGCCAGAGCCAGCCACCAGCGGGTCAGGGTCCTCAATGGCTACAACGACGCGCGATATACCAGCATCAATTATCTGCTCTGTGCAGGCAGGAGTGCGCCCTTGGTGATTACACGGCTCGAGCGTTACAACGAGCACTCCATCGCGTGCCAACTCCCCGGCCTCAAGTAATGCAGCAACCTCTGCGTGTGATCCGCCGGGCGCTTGCGTAGAGCCGGTACCAACGACTTCACCAGAGGCGCTGAGCACAACTGCTCCGACCCATGGGTTTGGCGGTGAGAGACGGCGAGCACGCGAGGCGGCGGCAATGGCTAGGCCCATCGCCTGCTCGATCCTCTGCTCGTCGACCAACTTCTC
>WLHA01000045.1 GCA_009702955.1 Actinomycetota bacterium | reverse complement strand
CGTCTGGGATCGGAAAGTTCATTGCACTCGACGGCGCACGCGATTCTCTAGTGCGCAATCTTGCGGTAATGAGCGGGGTTTCAGAGCAATATGCACCTGCAGGAAAGAGTTTGATCGCTGCATCTATCCCCGGAAGCGCGGGTGGCGAGGGATTGGAGGCCGAGGTGCGCGGCCAACTATCCGAATGGATCGGGACTGAGGTCCAAGCATGGGAGACGCTGCGCATTGATCGCATCAAGCACGGGCACCCAGATCAGAGGGCGCCTCTTCAGGCTCGCCAACGCGTGAATCTCGGAGACGGCTTGTGGGTTTGCGGCGACCATCGAGACACTGCATCTATTCAGGGAGCGCTGTTCTCGGGCCGGCGCACGGCAGAAGGAATAGCAGCGAGCCTCGGAGCAATTAACTAGCAAATTTTCAAGGAGAGGCACTACTAGCGCGATCTACCGAGTCTCTGCTATCCAAAAATTGCAACGGAGACTTACCCCAGACCCGCGCGATCTGTTAGCCATGCAAGCATCTCGGAGAAAATCTCAATTATCCGATCGCCGTATGCGCGAGCAGTGGCCCAAGTGCCGGTGAGGCCAGACCATGCCTGAACCTTCCCTCTCAAATAATGAGTATCGAGGCGCGGATCGACAGCAGGGTTACCCAGCATCGAGTTACGCAGGCCGGGCTGCGCATAGACACGCAGGAGCTGCATCTGGGCGCGCACGCCAATACGAGCTGAAGAGTAGGTGCGCCCGGATGCACACGAATCGCAAGCACCCATGCCAGCGAAGTTGTTGTCGCTCGGAGCAACCTGTCCTCCATCGGGGAACCTGAAACCACCTGTCTCTAAGACACTCTGAGCAAATGCAATATCGCCACGAATATTCTCAGACGAACCCTCCTCTACGTAGTAACGCGCAAGCTCCGCCATCGGAACCGTGGCTCGAGACCGATTGCCGCGGGTACCGATAAACCAGCGCGACATCTCCTCTGAGCCGAGTACCGGCTGCCCCCGTATTGTGGTTGCCGTACCGTTAGCGATTGAACTCCAGCGCGCCAGCCAGAACCGTCCGTTCGTTGCGGTGATGCGCGCTGCGCTCCCACGTTTCTCCACTGCAGGGATCTGGACAGAGACAGTCTGGAGTTCGCCCCGGATCCGGTCTCTTTCAATGCGTGCAACTCGTGTGGCGTTCGCCGCTATGACCTCCGCAGATTTTGCTTGCCTTAACGCCCTATTACGAACCCTTGCAGTCTGACGAACAAGCTCTTGGCGGTACTCGATATCGAGAGGAGTTCTAGCCCTCAAAAATATGACGAACACTGGTGCGCTCGCGGTATCCCTATACGCTGCCGCAGCGAGGCTTGCCAGTGTCGCTCTCGCCTCAATGAGCCTGCTCTGCGCTTGTACTTCAAGGGCTCCAAGCTCGTCGGTATGAGCGCGCGCTGCTGCCTCCGCGGCCTGGAGCCGCACTAGTTGCGACCTCAGGTTTCCTAGGTCACGATTCGACTCAACGACCGTCGCATCGGAGCGCGCCACTAGCGAAGAGAGAGCAGCGATGCGCGGCCCAGCAGCGGTACCTGATCCCACATTCTTTCCGACCACTGCGGGGGGCTGAGCAGCGAAGACTTCTCGATTATCAATTCCGACCGAGAGCGAGGAGACGACGCCTGCAACGGCGACCAGAACTAGGGCCTTAAGAAAAACTGCGCGCAAGGATCCTTGGCGCTGATCTCGCAATGTCTGAAGAACTCTCACTAACGCTTCTCATCGGCTCTGATAGGTATACATCTTCACACCTAATGGGCGCCTGCTTGGGTCGCTCAGGGATTTCTTAGGGATCCGCCCGGCCAAGAGAGGCCAATCGCTGTCCCTGCTTGCTCAACCGCTGCAATCAACGCAAGGTGGGGCTCGGCGCGACGAGCAATCTCCTCAATATCCGCTGCGTCGAGGAGAAGGTATGCCACTCCATCCTCAGCTTGAGCTACTACCGCAGGGAATAGGCCGTTAGTTGCAGTCGAAACGGGTCCGCTCTGCTCATCTCGATGGACGGTACGGAACTCAACGCTCAAGGTTGAGCGCGTCTCGCTCCATTCACGCCTCTCCCTAATTGCAGAATGAGTAACTTCGCAGAGGGAGCAATGCGTTTTACCGAGTCGAGCGCCGATCCAATACTTCAGCTCGCCGATCGCTCCTCCATCTGCGTCGTATACGCCGGTAAGTAACACAACGAGGCTCATCGTGATTACAGAGTCCAGCCCGCGGCTTTTCTCTCAATGCATGTTGGGCAGATTGGGAAGCGCTCCGGGTCGCGCGTTGGAACCCATTTCTTTCCACAGAGAGCCACGATTGCCTCGCCTGTCACCATTGCTCGCATTATGTCGTCCTTGCGGCAGAAGTGTGCGTACCGATCGTGGTCGCCTCCATCTGTATCGACGCGTGAAGTCTCCTCCGTTGGAGTCTCTACCGGCGCGACTACTGGAGTGATAGTTGGCGTAGTTGCAACGGAGGCGCTAACTGCGTAGCGGGAACGAGTATGGAACGAGTCGCTATCCATACCCTCGCTATTTACAGATTCATTTCTTGCAAAGTCACTACTCATACAACCGCGATCTTTATCGCACCAAGCACAAAAGACACGACTGGCAGCAAGTATTTTTCAGCCGGCCTGAATCATCAGAGAAATTGCGGCGATTGAGATTGTCATAGCGCCGAGAATTGCTCCGAGAGCGAGGGTACGGCTTGAGACAATCGCCGGCCAAGAGACAGGGACCACCTCAGGGCGCTTTATCTGCACGAGGATAGGAACGAACTCCGGGCGAGGCGCCTCTGGCGGACGACGCTGCCCGCGATCGCGATCGAGCGGGCGCGCGCTTGGGCCACTACCGGCTCCACGCTGCACTCCACGGCTACGCCGCCTCGAATAATGCTCCACACCACTACCTATCGTCATTCCCAAGGAGACTCCTTGGAGCGCCGAAGGGTAACGGAGGTTAGGGGCTCAGGACAAGGGGAAATATTTCACATCCCGAAGAGCGGGGCTAAATGCCTGATAAATGGGGCAAAGGCCCTACTTGTAGCCCTCCATGATGTGCTCGACCCACCACTGCGGGGCGGCGTTCATGAGGGTGCTCATGTCCCAGTAATCCCACCAGCGCACAATTTTTCCATCGCGTACCTCGTGCACAGAGACGAACGGGAGGATTACCTCTTCCCCCGTATGCCAATGCCACTCTTCTCCATGCTCGGTGATCACAACATCGCCCTCGGCGATCATTGTGCGCGGGTGATGAGCGTATACAGAGAGCGGCTCGATACCGAGTCGAAGACGGGCCTTGATCTCCTCAGGGCCAAACGCGCCCTCCTCAGGTGCTGGCACATCGCGGTAATGCGCATCGCTTGAGAAAAACTCCCCGACTCCATCGAAATCTCTCTCATAGAGAGTTGCCCAAAATGCTTCTACCAGTTGGCGGTTCTCAGTTATGCCCATCTTGGCTCCCCTGTTGCGAACATGCGATTGCGGAATTTGTAGTGCGAGATTCGTAATTGAACTACGTAACTTATCGAGATTCTGCGATACACAGACTCTACTGACGTTAGTGGCGAGTCGCGACTATGCGCCTGGGTCGGAGAGCACCTCATCCATCTCGACCACTCTCCCCTGCTCAATAGATCTCTGAGCAGCTATCCCCATCGCTACGGCGAGCATGCCACTCTCGACAGTTACACCTGGAGCAACTCCACTACGAAGAGCTGCGAGAAAATCCATGTGTTCTAGATAACTAGAACCATGATGAAACCCCTCATACAGCACTCGTTCGTCTCCCACTATCACCGACTCAACAGAGTTACGCCCGCCGCGTCTGGTACCTAGGCGAAACTCTCCGCTAGGGAGAAATGCCTCCGCTTTCCCTAAATCTCCCACCACAGAGATCTCCTCCTGGTTGGAGCTGCCCTCCGCGAACATGCATAGATCAAGCGATGCCCTAGAACCGTCGTCGTAGTTCACAATCACAAGCGCGTTATCGAGAATGTCTGGAACCCTCCCGCCATAGCGCTCATCAAGATGATTGACATCCTGAGCCCCCGATGCGTAGACACTCACCGGATTGGATCGAGTTATGCAATTCATCAAATCAAAGAAATGGCAGCACTTCTCCACAAGCGTCCCGCCGGAGTTCTCATTGAAACGATTCCAGTCGTTGACTTTGGTCAGGAACGGAAACCGATGCTCCCTCATTGCGACCATCCGTACGCGCCCAACTGACCCGGAGTGAACCTCGCGAATAAGTTGAGCGATCGGAGGCATATAGCGGTACTCAAGCCCGACCCAAACTATGGCTTCACGCCCGTTAGCAGCACTTACAATTCTTCGTGAATCAGCCAACGTCGTACAGAGCGGTTTCTCTACTAGCACCGGCATTGAAGTTGCCAAGACGTCATCAAGAATCTCGGCATGCGTCATGTTCGGCGTAGAGATAACAATTACGTCGCACAACCCTGACTCGAGGAGAGCAACGTGGCTCTCAAAACACTCAATAGGTGCTCCGCCGTCGGCGCCCTGCCGTCTCGCCGCGTCCCTAGAGGCTTCACTCGGATCAGCAATTGCCGTTACCACAACCCCCTCAATCGCTTGGAGGTTGCGCAGGTGCTCAATCCCCATCATCCCAGCGCCGATGATTCCATACCTGATTACGCCCTCCACACCAAACCCCTCACACCAAGCCCCTCATAAACGCGTAGGTTATGGCCTGCGATGACCACTAACCCGACTCCCCTTATAGAGACTCCTGTGACTGCAACCTCTCCCTTCAATCCCGCCGAGCCGACCCAGGTAGAAATCTCTTGGTTCTCTGCACTCTGCGACGACGACTATGCGCAGCTTGGGCTCACAGACCAGAGCCTCCGATCATCCTGGGAGCACTGCAGGGATATAGCGCTAACCGCTGAGCGCTCAGGTTTCGACAATATTCTCCTCCCCTCTGGCTACGACCTCGGCATCGACACCATTGCCTTTGCTGGAGGACTAGCCCCATTACTCGAGCGCATGCAGATGCTCGTTGCTGTGCGGTGCGGCGAGATGTGGGCACCTCAACTGGCACGCCAACTCGCGACCCTCGACCAGATGCTGGACGGACGACTAACCATCAACATCATCTCTAGCGACATGCCCGGCGAGAAATTGGAGAGCTCTGCTCGGTATCGGCGAACGCTAGAGACGATGCAGGTATTACGCGCTCTGCTAAACGGCGAAGAAGTCGCGTTCCACGGCGAGTTCATAAACCTTGAAGTAGCCCCACCACGCGCGCAAACCCTCGACGGTTCCTGCCCTCCTCTATATTTTGGAGGCCTCTCGAACCATGCGAGAGATGTCGCTGCGCAGGAGGCAGACGTATATCTAATGTGGCCAGACCTCATGCCTGAGGTTGCTTCGATCATCAACGACATGCGTCAACGTGCTTCCGGATATGGGCGCGCCCTGCGCTTTGGTTACCGCGCTCACGTCATAGTCCGGGAGACTGAGCGAGAGGCCCATGCGGCGGCCGCCCATCTCGTCGAGGCCTTAGACCCAGCCGAGGGCAAGCGCATTCGAGAACGATCCCTTGACCATTCGTCAGAGGGGGTACGGCGCCAAGCAGAGTTAAGGGAGTCGTCTAGCGATGATGGTTTCGTTGAGGACGCTCTCTGGACAGGGGTGGGGCGCGCCCGCTCCGGTTGCGGCGCAGCAATTGTTGGAAGCCCCGAGCAGGTAATCAACAAGCTAAGGGCATATCAGTCCCTCGGCATTGAGGCGTTCATCCTCTCTGGCTACCCTCACATAGAAGAGGCCGAGCACTTTGCCCGCTTAGTGCTACCGGAGATCACCCACGCCCCGCTGCGGAGTTTCGCTCACTTCTAATCTCACGCGCCTACTCGCCAAACTACTCACCGCTAGACGCCGCCCGAGCCCGCAGACGGCCTGCGCTGCGGAGTACCGTTTAGGCCCACGCAGAACGCGTCATTATACCTACGTCATTACATCTACGTCATTACACCTACGAGGAGACCCATGACCGACTTCAATAAACTTTTCATTGGCGGCGAGATGGTTGCCCCCGAGGGGCAGGGCCGCATTGAGGTCATCTCTCCGGTCACCGAAGAGGTCTACGGAACCGCTCCAGATGCAAGTAACGCTGACATGGACCGCGCGGTAGCTGCAGCACGCAACGCTTTCGATAACGGCCCGTGGCCGAGCATGACGCCCGATGAACGAGCAGATGCAATCGCGCGACTCTCCGCATCAATACAGGCACGCGCAATGGAGATTGCAGACGTAATTACAAACGAGAATGGCTCCGTAATGTCGTTCTCGATCATGGGTCAGGTATTCGCCTCAACGATGGTGCTCGACACCTATGCCGGAATCGCGCGCACCTATGAGTTTGAGAACCGTCGGGCTGGCGCACTTGGTGGCGATGTCCGCGTTCGCCGTGCACCGGTTGGGGTAGTTGCCGGCATCATCCCTTGGAATGTCCCGCTCTACATCACGGCAATGAAGCTAGGCCCAGCGCTTGCTTCCGGCTCAACAATCGTCTTAAAGCCGTCACCGGAGACATCTCTTGACGCTTACTTACTTGCAGATGCGATCATGGAGGCGGGCATCCCTGAGGGAGTAATTAATATCGTCGCAGCAGGGCGCGAGGTAAGTGAGTACCTCGTCAGTCACCCTCAGATCGACAAGGTCTCCTTCACCGGCAGCACGCCCGTTGGTCGCCGCATCGCATCAATCTGTGGCGAGCAGATCAAACGCTGCACTCTGGAGCTTGGGGGTAAGTCGGCTGCCATTGTCCTAGACGATGTCAACCTCGATGACGCTCTCCTTGATCAGCTCCTCATGTCCGGCCTTATGAACAATGGTCAAGCCTGTGGCGCTCAGACAAGAATTCTCATTCCGCGCGGTCGTTACTCCGAGGTCGTCGAGGCTATGGGGGACGCCATGTCAAAGATGGTCGTCGGTGACCCCAACGAGGAGTCGAGCCAGATCGGACCCCTAGTAGCAGAGCGCCAACGCACTCGAGTACTTGGGTACATCGAGTCAGGCAAGTCTGAGGGTGCGCGTGTAGTTACTGGCGGAGGGCGCCCAGCCGATCTCGAGAAGGGCTGGTATGTATCGCCTACCCTCTTCGCTGATGCCAACAATCAAATGAAGATTGCTCGTGAGGAGATCTTCGGACCAGTGCTAACGGCTATTCCGTACGACACAGAGGCTGAGGCCTTGGCTATTGCCAACGACTCAGATTACGGACTATGCGGCTCTGTCTGGACCTCAGATTTTGAGCACGGCGCAGAGGTAGCGGCTCAAGTGCGCACCGGGGTGATGGCTATCAACACGATGGCGATTCTGGACTTCAATGCCCCGTTTGGTGGCTTCAAGAACTCTGGGCTTGGGCGTGAGCTTGGACCAGAGGGCCTCGATGCGTATACCGAGCTTCAGTCCATCATCCTCCCCGCTGCTGGCTAACCAACAGCGCGACAATAATTAACTCACTAATCCAAGGGGCGCTACGGCGCCCCTTGGTCGCGTCTGCGTAACCTATGCCCCATGCAACAATTTGGCTCCCGCAACAAAGAGAAGTGGCCGGGCATGGGTACGGTGCTTGCACTGCTTGCACTAGCAGTTCTTTGGCACTCGGCCGCCCCTTATACCGGCTGGT
>WLHA01000044.1 GCA_009702955.1 Actinomycetota bacterium | reverse complement strand
CATCTTTAGGGAGATTACGCGCACGTGTTGAGGCTGAGCGCTCCGGATTAGCGGAGCTCAAGGTCTTCCCATAGTTAGCCAGCAGTCGCTCCCCTACCTCAAGGATTAGCGAGACAACCCCCGCAGTAACAAGCGCCCATAGGGGAATGAAGATGACCATGCGGAGGTAACGCCCGCCCCCGGAGCCAGTGATCAAATCAATTAAGTCATTGGTTGAGAGGAGGCCGGTGAATACTGCGACTTTTAGGGTGATAAATCCGGCGACTGGGACTGCAATTACCCATGAAACAATGCGAGCCGCAAGGGGAAGAGCACCTTCGTATGGCGGTAGATGAAATTTGTTGGGGCGGGCTTCACTCCGCACTTGGCGAGTGGGTTTCTCAGACTCAGGAGCCTTCGCCTGAGCAGCCCCAAAAGATGTTGCAGAAGATGTTGCAGAAGATGACGAAGGAGGTGTTGCAGGAGAACCCGGCACCCTCAATGTGCGCGAACAACCCCCGCATTTGAACGTACTCCCAGGGGCCGCACCATCAATACGATGGTGCTCTCCGCACGCGGGGCACTGCAATCCGCGAGCCACTATGCGGACTCTCCAGCCGCGACCTCGTTGCTTATTGAGACCAGCCTGGCGAGAGCCGTTGCCGCTGCGCCGGTATCGATACTCGCTGCGGCTACAACTAATCCTTCAGGAATATCACTCACTAGATCTGCTACAACAAGCGCGGCTGCTGCATTCAATACAGCGATGTCGCGCACCGCGCCAGTCTCTCCTGCAAGCACCCGGCGCGACATCTCTGCGTTATGTGCCGGATCGCCGCCTACGAGTTGATCGCGCGTCGATCGTGCTACCCCAAACTCAGTTGGGTCAAGGAGAAAGGTTGTGTGCTCGCCATCGCGGTATTGGTGAACGGTTGCGACATCAGTGGTGGTGAGTTCGTCGAGTCCGTCGTGCCCAAAGAAAACCATCGCGTGTTTTGCGCCGAGAGCTGCTAACCCGCGCACAATTCGGTTGGCCATAGCAGGGTCGGAGACCCCAACAACTTGGCGCTTGACGCGTGCTGGGTTTGCTAGTGGCCCTAGGAAGTTGAATGTTGTCGGGATTCCGAGCTCCCGACGCGGGGCTGCAGCGAATCTCAAGGCTGGGTGGTAGCGAGGCGCGAAGAAGAAGCCAATACCCGCCTCTCGCACGCATCGCGATACTCCGTCTGGGCCAAGATCGAGGGTGACACCTAGTTCTTCGAGTAGATCAGCAGATCCACATGCCGATGACGCAGCGCGGTTGCCATGCTTTGCAACCTTCACACCAGCCCCGGCTACTACAAGCGCTGCAAGCGTTGAGACGTTATAAGTATGCGAGCGGTCGCCACCGGTTCCGCACGTATCGACCATGACACCGTCCGCACCCTCGGGATCAAGGTCAACCGGCGTTGTAAATCGGAGCATTGTGCCAACTAGTGCAGCAATCTCCTCAGGGGTCTCCCCCTTTGCTCGCAGAAGCACAGCAAGTGCTGCAATCTGTGCATCGGTTGCGTCTCCAGCGAGGATCGTCTCCATGGCTTGGCTAAGTACCTCGGGGTCGAGGTCTTCTCGATGTAGCAGTGGCCCTAAGGCATCAGCCATAACAAAACTCATATGAGCCGCGCCGATAGAGCCGTAGATACAACAGGCGATAGAACATGCGATAAATGATCTGCGAAGCCGCCAGTTGGAGCGCAGCCCAATATTTGGGAGCGTGGTGCTATCGGTTCGCAGATGGCTCGCATACCAGCGAGCCTACCGGGCGTTATACGCGCTGAGCGGCACGTCGACGGCGACGCACCATACGGCGACGCTCAATCTCTGTGAGCCCGCCCCAGACACCCTGCTTCTCACGCACTGCTAGGGCGTATTCGAGGCACGGCTCTTGGGCAGCGCATCCTTGGCAGATCGTCTTGGCCTCAACATCTGAGCCCTCAATCTCGGGGTCAGGATGGAATACCTCTGGGTCGACCCCACGGCACTCGGCATCGAGCCACCAGCTCGACTCGGGCTTTGTTGCTATTACGACTCGCCTCACGGAAACGCTCATGATCGTTGTACCCCCAGGTATGTATTTCGCTAATAACTATTTCAACGAGAGATTGTTCGGCCCCAAGTGGGCGCGACCTAAGGGGAAATTTGGGAATCTCAGAATTCTGTCACCAAAACTCTTCGAAGAACAGGCAGCCAAGAGTGCTCGGGGCCGGTACCGTGGGGGCATGCAGTTACTAAAGAAAGAGGCCTTCGGGCGTGGAATCCTTGTAGGTACAGGGATTCTCATACCTCTCGCAGCTCTGGTTCTGATACTCGAACGAGCTGGCGTGGACTCAGACGCAATCGGCGTATGGGCATTTCTCGTCGCAATTATTGCCTTCACCGCTGCTGGATGGGTCTCCGCCAAGGAGTCCAAAGGTGCTCCATATAGCAACGGACTAGTAGCCGGAGCCGGATCTTTTGTCCTTTGGTCTCTCCTATATACATGTATCTGGGTCGTGAGAAAAGCGATTGGAACCTCAACAGGTGAGCACTCAGGAGGCGAGGTCGCCCTCTCTTTTCTGGCCTACGTAGTAGTTGCTGGGGCCTGCGGTGTACTTGGCGGTGCGATAGGTGCGAAGATGCGGGCTCGCGATAGCAAGACGGCCGGGCGGCCGCGTGCGGACTTAGATCCGACCGAGGAACGTCCGGACTCCATAGAGCAAGGTGCTGGGTAACACCCAGTCGGGGGAACCCGCAGGAAAGTGCCACAGAGATTAAACCGCCGATGACGGGGGCAACCCCGAACAGGTAAGGGTGCAACGGTGCGGTAAGAGCGCACCAGCGCTCGGGGTGACCCGAGCGGCTAGGCAAACCCCACCAGGAGCAAGGTCATACAGGGAGAGGGCTGCTCGCCCGACGAACCTCGGTTCATAATCCCGGGTAGACCGCAAGAGTTGGCTGGTAACAGTCGACCGAGATGGATGGTCGCCCCAGGCGTGCAAACGCTTGGACAGAATCCGGCGTACAGGCCGTCTTGCTATCGCGAACCATCAACGGGGTTGTGGGCGCTGGTGTCCGCAGACTCGTCTCTTTGATTAAGGATTTTGGAGCCCCAAACGGTCGGGCAGAATCTCCGCTAACTTGGCCGTATGGAATCCTTGGGAACAGACGCAATGTCCGGTGCACCATTAGCGGACCGTTCACGGAGCCGTGGTCGTAGCCGCCAGAGAGCAGTCGGGATAATTGCTGCGATTGCCCTGTTGTCCGGCATCTTTATCTTCGCCGCTAACCGCAGCACCAAGGGCGCTACTGGCAGCCTTTACTCATGCGACCTCGACCCGGCTCCCAATGTCGATGTCGATTGCGTTGGGGCGGACCTGAGCGGTGCCAATCTGCGTGGTCTGGTACTAATTCGCGCCAATTTCAATGGAGCCAACCTAACGAATGCTGACCTCCGCGGATCCAACCTGACAGAGGCAGACCTCACAGGAGCAGACCTCATGGACGCAGACCTAACAGGAGCAGACCTCACAGATACAACATGGTCCAACACAACGTGCCCTGACGGTAGCCTCCAATCTGGATTGGAAGCGTGCAACGGCGAGACTGACAGAGCGGGCACAAGGAACGAAAAAATCGCTTTCATGATTTCCGAGGACTCCGGTACAACCATCAATTCGATGAATGCAGATGGAACCGCAGCGACATTCATCTCCGAAGGAGCCACTCCCGCCTGGTCGCCCAACGGCGAAAAAATCGCATTCACAAGCACCAGAGACGGCAACGACGAAATATTCGTAATGAACACAGACGGCAGCGACCCACAAAACATCACAAACAACCCACAGTACGACAACTTCCCCTCATGGTCGCCCAACGGCGAAAAAATCGCATTCACAAGCACCAGAGACGGCAACGAGGAAATATTCGTAATGAACACAGACGGCAGCGACCCACAAAACATCACAAACAGCCCAGAGTCCGACAGCCGCCCCTCATGGTCGCCCAACGGCGAAAAAATCGCATTCACAAGCCGCAGAGACGGCAACGAGGAAATATTCGTAATGAACACAGACGGCAGCGACCCACAAAACATCACAAACAGCCCAGAGTCCGACAACCTCCCCTCATGGTCGCCCAACGGGGAAAAAATCGCATTCACAAGCACCAGAGAGGGCAACATTGCAATATTCGTAATGAGCGCAGACGGCAGCGACCCACAAAACATCACGAATAATCAGGACCTCGACATCTTCCCTGTCTGGTCGCCCAACGGACAAATCATCGCATTCACTAAGGTTATCTTTGGCGACTCCAGTCCAACACTTCAAATCTTTCGGATGAACGCAGACGGTAGCAACTCACGACCCATCACAAGTACAGAAACCAAAGCGATCGCTACGTCTTGGCGATGACTTGGCTGACGGAGTCGCGCGTGACCTGCCTCTAGACAACTTGGAATTAGACGCCAACATTCTCTTGCGACAGCGTGTAGATGCTGGGCCCTTATTCAGTTGCGTATCAAGATATAGGCACTGGCTTAGTGGGTATGGCGATGATGAATGTCGGGCAGATGTTCGTGGTCGTGACTGAAACTTAAGTGGCGGTGTCCTCCGCCATCCAGCACCTCAATTAGGTCAGCTCGATGATGAATATCGTCAGCTTGAATTGGATGCACGTGCTCGATTCCACCATGCATATGTTCATGGCCGTGTTTCGCCGTCGTGACCACCACAACACCTGCCAACGAAATCCCAAACGCGATCGCGATGCGTGTGGTGGGTTGCTCACCCACGAGTGGCCATGCAGCGAGCGCTCCGATGAACGGCGCGAGTGCGAATATCACTTGGCCGCGTGCAGCACCTACTAAGCGTGCTCCAGAGATCCACAACGTGATCGATAGGCCGTAGCCGATAGAGCCGATCTACAATACGACGATAATCGTTTTAAAACTCGGGGCGTTTTCAAACAGCAGGCCAATCGCCAGGTTGGCTGTGCCAGCGAAGAGGCCTTTCGCGAACGTCACCGAGACGGGGCTATACGCATCGAGGCTTGCGGTAATAGCGTTGTCGACACCCCAACACACGCATGCCGCTATAACGAATAGCGCACCGATCTCGATACCCGCTCCTGCTATCCCGGTCAATACGAGGCCACCCGCGCACACAATCGAGATCCCGAACCAGGCACGACGACCGATCTGTTCGCGGAGGAAAAGCCCTCCCACGCATGCTGTTGCTATCAACTCGAAATTCAGGAGCAACGAGACTGTGGATGCCGAGGTTCGTTCCAACCCCATCATTAGTAAGACCGGAGCGATACCACCACCTACCAGAACGGTAAAGAAAAGGAGGGTTCGTTGCTTTCGGTTCGTCGTTCGGCGTTGCTCACGAACTCGCAGTGGTGCGACCGCTATTGCAGCGCCGAGGTACAACAGGCCAGCCAGGATAAATGGCCCAGCATCGCCAACGAGGAGTTTCGTCGCTGGCGTCGCTAACCCGAAAAAGATTGCTGCGAACCCGCAGAACAACCAGCCCCGTCGCGCATTCACAGAGACTCGATCAATCACAGACTCGTCACCTTAGCGTTTACTAAAAGGCATCGATATCTGCGAGGGAGGGTCTGCAAGACCTGCTCTCCATTAGGGCCACTCGGTCATCTCGTCTTGTATTTCATCGTCAAACTCGGACTCAGTGGCATCGTCGCTGTCATCGTCGGTGTCACCATTCGCTGTCGTGTCAGCATCGTTGGATACTGGAGCACCGCAGCCCTGACAGAAGTCAGTCCCAAAAAGAGTCTCTCCACATACTTCGCACATAATCTTGCCGCCCTCTCTATTACCCCGACTCATTCCAAACCCCTGCCCTCGAAGTGTTCGTTCGCTAAACGCTGATCATGCAATTCAGCGCGTGAATCGTGTTGCGTGGCGAAGATTAATGAGTACGTAGGACATCGTAAAGAGGCAGACGTCACACCGACCTGCTAGACCTCACCAGATACTTAGATACAAGGACAATTAGGGCAGGTTTCATGACCATTAAGTGCATCACCGCGAATCTCCAGGGCGGTCAAGATGATTGGCTCAGAGAGCTCGCCTCCGAAAAGATCGACATCGCGTTCTTACAGGAGGCACCTCATGAACTCCCGAAAGAATTTGCTGATGCGTATGACATCTGTATGTACAACGAAACTGCGATCCACCCCGCATATCGCTGCCGAACTCTCATTGCAGTCCGCAGAGAGGCGTGGCTCCGCCCAATTCCCCTCGAGGTGCCTACCGCTACTTACCACCGCTCTTATGTTGCAGGAGCTCGTGTTGACCTGCCCGGAATCGGTGAGACGATATTGATCAGCATCCATGCAAGCCCGCGTGAGATACCGAAAGACTCACATTATCTGGCGGATTGGAGTGGCGAATCCCCAACAGCTCGTCCGATTGCTAAGGGCGTGCTCTGGGACTCCGATTATGTGCTTGAGACAATTCGACGAGTAAACCTCGCTAACAGTCTCCCCATGATTGTTGCAGGGGATTTCAACGAGGCGCGTGGCCCCAACTCGCTCAAACCTGAATGGGGAATATGGGGAAAGGAGTATTTCGAAAAGGCTAAGTCCGAACTCGGGTTATTCGACGTCACATGGAACGAGTGGAGCGAGCCGAGCGGCGAGCGTGCAACCCATGGTGACGCCCAACTCGATCACATCCTCGCAACTGAAGATCTACGTAGCCACCTTGTCGGTTCAACAGTTCTGGAGAATGGGAATAAGAATACGTATAAAAGCGATCACCACCCCATTACTTGGTCAATCACCTAAGCCTGCAGCAGAATTTCAGTAATCTCTTAAACGGCCGAGCGACGGAACGCCTCCATCCCTCCGGCTCCGAGCGGGCTACCACTCCTCGAGACTGGCCTCGTAAAGTCTGTCGTCTAAGGATTCGATCGGAGAATCCCATCGATCGAGTGAAATTTGCCCGTCCTCATGGATCCATGACCTGCGTCCGTTTGGAGAATCAACACTCACCGTCCCGTCTACGCACATCCATGCTTCGCTCCCGTACGAGTCGCGAATACTCTCGTATGCGTTGCCAGCGATCCAAACTCTGCGTCCGTCTCCAAAGTCGATAGTCGTCGTGCCGTCCTCACCTAGCCATGCGACGCGTCCGTCAGGGAACTCAACACTTGTAGCGGAGCTATCCGTCGTCTTCAGCGTCGCCCTAGGACTGAAAAATACAAGGCTCGTCTCGCCTCCATTCACAGACGTTTTCCTACCATCCGGGAAGTTGACCGTGGTTGTTCCGTCTTTAGCGATACCAGCTCGGCGTCCATCTGGGAACTCAACAGAGGTGGTGCCGTCCGAGTGGATCGAGACGCGCGGCCCGTTTGGGAATTCAACTCTTATCAAACCGCTCTTTTGAATGGTGACCGAGCTCCCGTTATTTAACGTCACTTTCTCCACGATTACTTCCTTCCGAGTGAGGGCTAAAAATCTCTCAGCAGAGCGGTACTAGTGGACGGGTGGGACAACTCGAATAGTGGTCGCGCAATCGAGAACGCTTTCGGAGTGAATCGACTTGTGAAGGAGCCATGCGTGAAGCCCACGGAACAGGTCAAACCTTCGAACACTCATAGAAGAACTTTTTGGAACCGGCAATAAATCCCTAGTAATTGTCACACCCCTGTTTTATAGTCGAACATATGTTCGATGAACTTAGAAACGCAGTCACCCGCTTACGCGAGATCTCCTCGCGTATCGATATAGATGTTGTT
>WLHA01000043.1 GCA_009702955.1 Actinomycetota bacterium | reverse complement strand
TCAGGCCACGACCCACGCAGAATTGCAGAGGATCTCCTTCGAACACTTAGAGATACTTTTCTCTTGATTGCAGGTGGCGGACGTGTCGAGGTTGACCCTCCGTTAGAGGAGCAGGCGCAACTTAAAGTTGTTGGCGCTGCCTTGGGCACCGCGCAGATGGTGCGAGCGCTTGAGACTCTTGGGCAGGCAATCATTGATATGCGTGGCTCCGAGGCTGCCGACCCGCGGCTCGTGTTGGAGGTTGCATTGGTGCGACTCGCGCGTCGCGATACGGGCACACCACTGCAGGCCCTCTCAGATCGCCTTGAGCGCCTTGAGCGCACAGTGGGCGAGGGGCGCTCGATCTCAGCGGCACCTAGCGGCGATGAAGGTCGAGAGAAGGCCGCGACGCCGAGAGCAGCTGCACCACAAGCACCTCCGGTACCCAAAACTGCGCAAGTAACTGAGGCTCCCTCGCGACCGCAAGCACCTCAGCCTGAGAGCGCGTCGGCGCCGCGTCCGAGTGCACCGAGTGCTCCAAGCTCTCCAAAGCCGGCAGGCGCTCCAGAACCCGAGGAGCCAACATTCTCCCCCGCCTCGCCACGACCTGGTCTAGGGGCTCTGAGGGCCTCTGTGAGAGCAATTACGGATGCGCCGGCAGACGAGTCAGGCCTCACGGCCTCGAAGCAGTCGGGAGGGTCTCAGTCGGGAGGGTCTCAGTCAGCAGGGTCTGAATCAGCAGGGTCTGCTGCTTCAGAGAGCCCCGCTCCTCCGCCCGCGCCACGGCAGGCCGCAGGTGCTGCGTTTGAGTCGAGCATCGAGGAGGTCATCGAGGCATGGGCAGGGGTCCTCGAGACCCTCGAGCGCAAGGTCCAGATTCAGGTGCAGGCAGCTAACCCGATCTCAGTCACCGATGGCGTGGTCACCTTCGCCGTGCCACGCGACTCGATCGATTCCGTGCGCCCGAAGTTTCAGCAGGAAGCCCCTGCCATTCGAGATGGTTTCCTTGCAGCACTCGGTGAGATCCCGCGTTTCTTGCTTGTTCCGATTGAGCCGGTTGTGGAGATATCTGAGCCAGTTGAGGAGAGACCAAAACGCAAGCGCCCAGAGACAGTCGCAGAGCCAGTTGAGCCAGAGCGTGAGCTCGAGGATGGCGTACACCCTGACGACATAATCGATACCCCAATTAACTCGGAGTTAGATTCGGTTACGCGCATCGAGAGTTTCTTTAGTGGAACGGTTGTTGAGGAGCACGAGAAGCCGTAAGACGCAGAAGATCGCACCAACGCGGCTAGCGATAAAATTCTCCCTGTAGAGGTTGTTCCGCAGGAGGGATTCTGCCCAGATAATTATGTTGAAGATCGTGCAGAGTGTTCTGCGAATATTTAGGAGCAAATGACATGGCGAAGCAGAAGCCCCAGATGAACGCAATGATGCGTCAGGTCCAGCAGATGCAGAGTGACATGCTCGCAGCGCAAGAGGCTCTAGCGTCAGAGATGATCGAGGCCACCTCCGGCGGCGGAATGGTCAAGGCCGTTGTATCCGGATCAGGGGAGTTGCGTGAGGTGATTATCTCCCCCGAGGTTGTAGATCCAGAGGATATTGAGATGCTTCAAGATCTTGTAGTTGCAGCCGTAGGCGAGGCATTGCGCGAGGCAGAGGCGCGTAAAAGTGCTGCTCTTGGCGGGGCTACAGGTGGGCTCGACCTAGATAAGTTTGGGCTAGGCGGATTGCTCGGGTGAGTTCACTCTACGAAGGGCCCGTTCAGACTCTTGTTGACGAACTTGGTCGACTGCCTGGTATCGGACCAAAGTCTGCACAGCGAATCGCCTATCACATTCTGAAATCTCCGACAGAGGATGCAGCGCGCCTTGCGGATGCCCTCACTGAGGCTAAGGCGCGCGTTACTTGGTGCCAGACATGCTTCAACCTGGCGGAGGGCGCCGAGTGCTCCTTCTGCCGCGACGATCGCAGAGACCGCACAATCATCTGCGTGGTAGAGGAGCCGCGAGACATTGTGGCGATCGAGCGCACGCGCGAGTTCTACGGCCGCTACCACGTGCTTCAAGGTGCGATCTCTCCAATTGAGGGGATTGGCCCTGAGCAGCTCAGGATTCACGAGATTCTCCTACGCATTGAGCCTGAGGGCGTTGAGGAAGTAATTCTTGCCACGAACCCAAATATTGAGGGTGAGGCGACAGCGATGTATCTCGCTAAATTGCTCAAACCTCTAGGAATCAAGGTCACTCGCATCGCCAGCGGTCTGCCGGTAGGTGGCGACCTTGAGTATGCAGATGAGATAACACTCGGGCGTGCACTTGAGGGGCGTCGCGAGGTCTAGCCAGCAGCCTCGTTAGTAAGAGCTTCCTAGGCGAGAGCCTTTGAGATTAAAGCTGAGACGGCATCGTGCTCTACGAGGAAACCGTCATGCCCTGCGATTGATTCGATCTCAATTACCTCGGGGCACGTTGCAAGGTGTGATGCGATTTCATGTTGAAGCCTCAACGGATAGAGCCAGTCTGAGGTGATGCCAGCGATGGTTACCTCGGCTGTGACTCGCGCCAATGCCGAAGCAACTCCTCCGCGGCCACGACCTACATCGTGATGGTTCATCGCTCGTGAGAGCGTGATGTAGGTATTGGCATCGAATCTGCGTGCGAGTTTCTCTCCGTGATAATCAAGGTAGGACTCGACGGCATAGCGACCGCCCTCAAGCGGTGACTCATCGCCTTGGTGGCCCCGACCAAATCGCGCGTCGAGTTCGATCTCAGAGCGGTACGAGATGTTCCCCATGCCTCGTGCAATTGAGAGCCCAGAGTGAGGCCCATCACCTGGCGCTGCGTCGTAGTAGTGGCCGCCGCGCCATAGCGGGTCGGCCTCAATGGCGCGAATCTGAATGCTTGAGAGTGCAATCTCCTCTGCAGTTGCAGTCGCACCGCATGCAATAAGCACCGCGCGCTTAATGCGATCCGGGAACGAGACAAGCCACTCGAGGGCTCGCTGCCCGCCCATGGATCCCCCGATCAACGCGCTCCATTCGGTGATGCCGAGGGAGTCGGCCAATGCAGACTCAATTACAGCTTGGTCGCGCACGGTAACGATCGGAAAAGTCGCGCCAAAAGGCTTACCAGTGCGCGGGTCGATTGAGGAAGGCCCTGTTGTCCCTTGGCAGCCACCGAAAACATTTGGGCAGACCACGTAGAACCGATCGGTATCGATTGCTTTTCCGGGGCCAATGACCTCGCTCCACCAACCGTCGTGCGGATGACCTGGCTCACTCGGCCCCGCAGCATGGCTGTCGCCAGTGAGCGCGTGGAGAACCAATACAGCGTTGGATCTATCAGGGGCAAGCGTCCCCCATGTTTCGTAAGCGATGGTGATGTTCTCGATCTGCCCACCGGCCTCGAGGACATGTGGACGCGACGAAAACAGGGAGGCGAACTGCCTGCGCCCGGGCTCATCGCCCGGCCGCCACGCACCTGTTGTTGGAATTGGATCGGCCATACTCAAGGCCGCCTACGTTACGCGCTTTTGGCGGCGCGAAACCCAGTCTCGATGTCAGCGATGATGTCGGCAAGCGACTCAAGACCAATTGAGAGGCGAATAAGCCCTGGGGTGACCCCAGTGGTGACCTGCTCCTCAGGTGTGAGTTGCTGGTGGGTCGTGCTTGCTGGGTGAATAGCGAGCGTACGAACATCACCAACGTTTGCGAGGTGGCTGATCAGCTCAAGACTGTTGATAAATCTCTTACCTGCCTCGACACCGCCGGCAACCTCGAAGGCGATGATTGCGCCCTGACCGTTGGGCAGGTACTCCTTAGCGCGTGCACTCCACTTGCTCGATGCCAGACCCGGGTACGCAACCCAATCGACATCGTCATGCTTCTCAAGCCACTCCGCAACCTTCAGAGCATTCTCGCAGTGACGCTCCATACGAAGCGAGAGAGTCTCAAGGCCTTGAATCATTAGGAAGGCATTGAAAGGCGAGATTGCAGCACCGATATCACGCATGTAGGTGAGGCGGGCCTTGAGGATGTAACGCGCAGGGAAGAGCGGTTCTGGCAGCCCGGAGAATGCGAGGTTGTGATACGAGGGGTCAACCTCTGTGAAGTTCGCAAAACGACCGCTGGCCTCGTAGTCGAACTTTCCACCATCAATGATGATTCCGCCAACCGATGTGCCGTGTCCGCCGATGAACTTGGTAGCGGAGTGCGTGACGATGTCAGCACCATGCGCAAGTGGTCTGCAGAGATATGGGGATGCGAGCGTGTTGTCGATTACGAGTGGAATCCCAGCTGCGTGAGCAATCTCAGAGACACCCTTGAAGTCGAAGATGTCGCCCTTGGGGTTACCGATCGACTCGCCATAGAAGGCGCGAGTGTTGGGGCGAATAGCTGCCTTCCAAGCTTCAAGGTCATCTGGGTCCTCAACGAAGGTGACCTCGATACCCATCTTTGGGAATGTGTAGTGGAGTTGGTTATAAGTACCTCCGTAGAGCGAGGAACTCGAGACGATGTGTCCACCATTCTCAGCAAGGTTGAGGAGCGCAATGGCCTGTGCGGCCTGGCCCGATGCAGTGGCGAGTGCACCGACTCCACCCTCAAGCGCAGCAACACGCTGCTCGAAGGCGTCTTGAGTTGGGTTCATGATGCGGGTGTAGATATTCCCCAGCTCGCCGAGCCCGAAGAGGGCAGCAGCATGATCTGTATCGCGAAATACGTAGGCGGTTGTCTGGTAGATCGGAACCGCGCGAGCACCTGTGGTTGGATCCGGTGCGGTACCTGCGTGAATCTGTTGAGTCTCAAATCCCCAGTCGGCCATGGTGTTCTCCTATTTGTTTGGGTTGTTTGGTTTGTTTGTGTACGCGGATTCTTGGAGTCGTTCCTGCCCTCAAAGGGTCCGATAACCGTACGGGGCAATTCCCGACCCGTCAAGTCGGATTTAGGTTCTGTCCCTAAAAATCTCCCCTAACGACTAAAACTGTTTCCTCAAGACCTACGGTCAGGGCAACTTGAGTAATTGAGCGTTAGAGGAGGGTTGAGCGGTCTATGACGAATAACAACTCAGGTAGTCAGCATGATTTTGCCGGCCTGCCATTCGCCGATGACGATGCTTCTCTAGCGAGGCACATTGCAGATTTAAGTGTCCCAACACTGATGCTCTCGATGGTCCACATGGCCGGCGGCATATCAGTGCTCGATGGCTTGCCGCGCCCTGCTGGGATCTATCTCAATGAAGTGCAGGGCTTCATGAGTGATGAGGATCAACAGTTAGTGCGAGAGCGCGCTCTAGAGGTAATTAGCAAATACCGCGACGGAGGATGCGTACTCCCAGGTTCGTTGAGCGCAGATTTGATACACGAGATGATGAACTTGCTTGTCGTGCAAGAGGTGCCTGATGAGTATGTACCGCTGCTCCTAGAAGAGCTAGGCCTTGATTCGCCGGATACTCGTGAGGTTGCTCTTGAGGGTATAAGTGCTGATAAGCGCAGCGCCTTCAATGTTGTTGTAATAGGTGCTGGCATGTCTGGAATCCTTGCTGCACAGCGCTTGGAGCATGCCGGCTTCTCTTATACCGTGATTGAGAAGAACGCTGGCGTTGGCGGCACTTGGTATGAGAACCGCTACCCCGGGGCTCGTGTTGATGTCGGGAACCATTTCTATTGTTACTCGTTCGCTCCGCGCGATGACTGGAGCGAGTTTTTTGCGCGTCAACCGGAGTTGCAGAGCTATTTCGACCACTGCGCTCACGAGTTCAACATCTACAGGAATATTCGCTTTGAGACCGAGGTAGTTAGCGCAGAATGGTCTGAGGCTGATGCTCAGTGGTCTGTGCTTCTTCGCAATGGCGATGGCTTAACTGAGACGATCTACGCACAGAGTGTTATAAGCGCAGTAGGGCAACTCAATCGCCCCAAGCTCCCAGAGATTGACGGGCGAGATTCCTTCGCAGGCCTCTCGATGCACTCGGCCGCGTGGGTAGACGGTACAGACTTAACTGGCAAGCGCGTTGCTGTGATCGGAACAGGCGCAAGCGCGTTTCAAATTGTCCCAACAATCGCACCAGAGGTCGAGTCCCTCGGTGTTTTTCAACGCTCTGCTCCTTGGATGTTCCCCAACCCGCATTATCACGATGCTGTAGGTGAGGGCGTTGCATGGGCGATGCGTCACCTTCCCTATTACGGTCGCTGGTATCGATTGTTAATTTTCTGGCCTGCCTGCGACGGTGGCCTGCCTGCAATGAAGGTAGATCCTGAGTGGCCGCATCAAGATCGTGCGGTTAGTGCAATCAACGATGCTGCTCGTGATTTCTTTACTCAATGGATGGTTGAGCAGGTTGGGGGCGACGTTGAACTAGCGGCGAAGATCGTTCCGGATTACGTATGCCTCGGGAAACGCACTCTGCAGGACAACGGAAGTTGGCTAGGTGCGCTCACTCGCCCCAATGTTGATTTGATTACCAATCCGATTGATCGAGTTGTTGCTGAAGGAATCATCACGGCTGACGGGGAACTCCACGAGTTTGACGTAATCATCTATGCCACGGGTTTCCACGCGAACCGTTATCTATGGCCTATGGAGATAGTTGGGCGCGATGCAGCGGTGCTCGGCGAGCAGTGGGGCGATGAACCAACCGCATATCTCGGTATAACAATCCCTAATTTTCCGAATCTCTTCTGCGTCTACGGCCCTGGCACAAACCTTGCCCATGGCGGGAGCCTCTTCTTCCACTCAGAGTGTCAGGTGCGCTACATCATGGAGTGCCTTGAGATGCTCTTTGTATCCAAGAAACGCTCGATTGAGTGCACCACGTTGGCCCATGATGAATACAACGATCGCTTACAGGCCGAGCTCGAGACGATGATTTGGTCGCACCCATCGATTCGCAACAGTTGGTATCGGAACAACTCCGGGCGGATCTACATACTCTCGCCCTGGCGACTCGTTGATTACTGGAGCTGGACACGCCAGCCCGATGCAGATGCGTTTACTCTCGCCTAATTGAAGCGTTTAATTTAGGGGCTTAGATTGAAGGGCCGAGTTTTATTGCATCTCTTTACTCTGGTCGCGCATTACGGTGATTCATATGCATGAGGCTACGAACCAATCTTCTCTGCTCTCTAGTGGTGAATCTCGTAGTCAGGATTCGAAGGAGTCTCGAGAGGTTCTGTTTGCTAACCGCAGGGACGCGCTGCTCGGCGGGGTTGTCATCTTGGGGGGCGCTGCACTGATTGGTGCAGTAGATACAAGTGGCGGGAGAATACTCTGCCCATTCCGTTTAGCCACTGGACTCGACTGCCCATTCTGCGGCGGAACACGCGCTACCCATTCCTTCTTGAACGCGCACATAGGGCCCGCCTTCGATCGCAATGTTCTTGTTGCTGTTTTTGTACCGGTGGCGTTGCTAATTGGTGTGTTGCTACTTTGGCGCGGCATCACGGGCAGGGGTTGGCGAGTCCCGATGCCGAGCCGCAATGTATGGATAGTGCTTGGTTTCATCACAGTCATCTTCTGGGTGCTGCGCAATATTCCGGCGTTCTCGTGGCTCGGGAGTTCTTGATTTAGCAGAACCTCGTTTAGCAGAACCCCGGGGAGCGTCACGCACGCGAAAAGGGCGGCCCCTAGAGGCCGCCCCAAATCGTGTCTGTTGTTACTAATGCATTAGCACCTATTAAATGGCTCTAAATTGCTGCAACTGGTTGACCGTTGAGCGTGCGGTATGCATATGCAACCGCTACCGAGCTCATCGGGTAGGTGAATAGCAATCCAATACCGCAGAGCATGGCACCTGCAATATTTATCAACATTAGAAGAACTATTAGACCAAGAACTGCTCCAAAGTTGCCCTTCACGATCTCGAATGATCGCTTGATTGCGCCTACAGCGTCACCATCACGTGTGTCGAT
>WLHA01000042.1 GCA_009702955.1 Actinomycetota bacterium | reverse complement strand
TTAGGACCATCTACCACTAACGGCCGGTCAAGTGCGCTTGGGTCGTTGAACCATCCAACGCTCATGCACTCCCAAGCCTCAAGCTTTGGTGAACGGACCCCCTCTACAGGCTCTCGGTCAAAGCAGTCGCTCTGCTTGCCAGAACTCGCCTCAGCAACAACTGGCTCAGCACTCAACCCCTCAACGAGTCGACTCCCAGAGACGCGATAAATACTCCAGCCTTTTGGCTCCTGACCATCGGTGTCCTTTGTTGTGGCTAAGAGCGTCAATCGCTCATCTGCCGCTGCTGCAGCGAGCGCTGCATCCGAGTACGCGAGGTAATAGTTCTCCCCCATCACCTGCATCCATCGCACGCCGAGACTGAAGTCTTCAATGTGTCGGTAATCAAGCCCTCGAACTGGGTTAGATGCATTGGAAGGGCCAGAGATGGGGCTTACTCCCATGAAGTGGTACGGAGTTGTCGCAGCGGACTCGAAGTAGAGACCCTCTACGGACTGGATTCGACCTTTGGTGAAGTACGGCAGCAGTTCAAGTGCAAGCGGGGTCCCGTAATTATCGAGCGAACCGCCGCCCTCCCATATAGCGCGCCCGGGAGGGAGGGTCTTCATCTCATTGATGAGGGCCTCAAACTCTGGCCATGCTTTTGCGCGCGTTGCATCGGATCTCGTGTCCTCGTACCCCGAGAAATTCCACTCGGCCCAAAAATCTAGAAAACCGCGTGTACTAAAAGCGCGAGCGAGTGTAAATACGGAGATGGCTATTAGAACCGATGACATGACAACCGCTGTCACAAACTTGGCGTCATGCTGAGAAGGAATGAACCTAGGTGCGGCCTCCGCTAACGCTCTCACTCCCTCGCCGACAGCACAGGCCGCTAAGAGTCCAAGTCCGAAGTACCAAAATGGCAGAAAACGAAGGTTCCATGCGTGGAGCTCTGGCCAGAGTATGAACACAAACCCGAAGATGACTGTGATCACGGTAATTGCGATAGTTGAGCGTCTACGTAGGACGGCTCCAGAGATAGCACCAATCGCTGCGAGGGAGAGCAAGCACCAAGCGAACGGAGGGAACGGACCTACCCAAGAACCTTCACGCGGGAATAGGTACACCCAATAATCGGTGATCTTCTCGTAGCGCATGTTTGCGGTATATCCAAAGGTCGCGAGCAGCGGGAGAGTCCAGAAGGCTGTGAGTAACGCACCTACTCCCCCGATGGCAGCGGATAGCCCAAATGATTTAAGCGGCCGCTTCGCAGTTGCCCAGATAACCAAGGCTGCAACGACTGCAAATATTGCAACGACAATGTGGCTCATGACAGTCGCTGCCAGAAGTAAGGCTGGAATCCACGCACGAGTTCTTCGATCGAGCGCCGATGCAAAGGCCCCAAGAAATACCAACGCGAGAGCGATTGCGATTGAGAAAGAGAACTCTCCGGCGAGCGTGCTTCTTAGAGTCCCTCCCATGATGCCTTGATTGAAAGCAATGGTCTGAATATTCGGGCCGGGTCCACTTGCACCCTTGAAGAACAAGAAGAGCACGGTGGCTAGTGAGAAGAGGGTGGGTGTTGGGCGCGGGGCTCGCAGCCCACGACCGAACGCGTACGCGGCGGCCGGCATCATCACAACACCGATAACAGTTACAAATTTAAAAGCAACGTTGTATGGCAGCGCAAAATCTAAGAACACAACAGCTAATGCAGGGAGAGGAAAATAGAACTGCCCTGCAGGGAAACCAGCGAACCAATCAGGCGCCCAACCCGCGACGCGGAATTGACCAAGCAGGTGGTCGCGCAAATACGCCGGGAACCAAACGTGGGCACCCATGTCACCACCGGACGCAGTAGTTGATTTGAGGAGCAGTTCTGGATGTAGCGCCGCAAGCACCGTCAGGCAACTAGCGACGACAACCAACGTCGAGAGGATGGATCCCCAGTCGCGAGTCTTATTACTCGTGCTTGAGTCAACAACTGAAGAAGCCGCCGACACACGTCGAGACGGGGACTCAGGAACGGGAGGGTGAACTGAAGTACTCAAGGGGGGCATTGTCTCACTCATTCAGGCGGTGCAGTGCGCGTTCTTGGTAAAGGAAGGCTAAGTGCCTTGAGCCAAAATGACTAAACCCAAAATGACTAAAGCCTGAGTGACTAAAGCCTGAATGACTAAAACCTGAGTGACTAAACCCAAAATGACTAGACCCTTGCTGGTCGTGCAAGATCTAAGACTCGCCCTAGCTCAATGGTTCTCTCTCCGGAGACCCAAGCCTTGGAGTCGCAGCTTCCGCAACGGTGAAAGGCGAGGCTCTCTCCGCCGACGGTCATACGGATCTCGATTACGTTCTTCTTATTGCAGTTAGTGCAGATCATTTGGTTCTCCTTCTAGGCGATTCGAGTTGTGCTCTCTAGGAGCAGTTCAGGTATCGGCATCTAGGCCCTAATACCTGTAGTCACCACCCGAAAAAATCTCTAGAAGCCGTAAAATGGCTCTACCTATGGGTTTCGAGGGGCCCTAAGCCCTAGCTGCTGGCCCAATACCTCAGGGATTAGAGGCCCAACAATCTCAAGCGGGTCGTTAATTGAGGAGAAGCCCGGCGGCGGTAATCGCATTGAAGCCCATGTGCAACCAGATCGAGCGAGAGAGGTTGCCACTTCGTGCTGCCTGTATCCCAGACGCGACCGAGAGTAAGAGCAGGGGCACCAGAGCAAGTACCGCCTTGGGGTCTAGCAATGGATGCACGGCTGCGAATATGACGGAGGTAACAGCAATCGCCACCGCTGGTCGGTATCGCCTCTGGAGCGAGCGCAGCACGAGGCCCCTGAATAGCAACTCCTCGGCGATCGGCGCGGCGATAGCGACCGATAGAGCAGCTGCTAGTGCACCGACGCCGCTGCTCTTGTCGATGATGGTAACTACAGCCTGAGTCGGAGGTTTACCCATGAAATGAAGGATGGGGTCCAATAAAATGGCCGAGCCCACTGAGATTACGGAACCCACTGGCAGCCACCACCAGTCGCGGATCCGCAGGCGAAGACCGAAGTCTCTACGAAGGGAGCCGACGCCCTTTAGATGGGATACGACGATGATGAAACCAACTATCGCGGCATTCTGAATCAAGGAACTAAATACAAGGTCCCAGATATCGGTGAGAGCATCGCCACTTGATCCAGAGCCACCCAGGGCACCTCGAAGGGCAGCAAAGGCAGCTCCGGCGAAGAGGGTTACGGCCAGCGCAGCCAGCCAGACCCATATGGCGTCGCCTAAGCCCCAGCGAATGCTCGGTGAATTATTCGTGCCGGAGGATGGCTTTGAGTTGGGTGCGATGGCGCTCATATCTCCCTGATCGTAGGCCCGACGACAAATAAGTCCCTGCCGGTGCGTACGATAGGGCTCCAGTCAAGAACCTGATGCAGAGCATCTTTATTACGCGGAGCCCCACCCATGGCGATGAAGCCCCCATCTTTAAGCCGTAAGTCCCCCAAATTCGGCGAGCGCGATAAGAAGGCCGATAAGAACCAGGACAAAGGAGCAGGAAAAACTCCGGGCAAGCCAACCTCTCCCAAAGCGCGCCCACGCTGGCTGCCCTTCCTTCTAATCGGCATTGTGATAACCGCGTTCCTCGCGCTCAATCTTGGTGACAGCAACGCCAAGCCAAGTGCAACCATCACCTACTCCCAGTTCTCAAACTATGTAGGGCAGGGGCGCATTAAATCCGTCTCCCTCGATCCTGCTACCGGTTCAATGAACGGTGAGTTCACTAAGGCCGGAAGCGCTAAGCAAGACGGCGCCGAGGTATTTACAAGTAGTGGACCAAACGATGCATTCCCCGACTCTGTAGTGCGACAGATGAAGGCCGAGGGCGTTGATTACACCTACAAGCGTGAGTCCTCCAATGCGTTCTTTCAGGCGATCATCTACCTTCTCCCCGTTATCCTCATTATCGGTTTCTTCGTATGGATGAACCGTCGTGCTCAGGGGCAGATGGGCTCAATGATGAGCATCGGGCGCAGCCGAGCCAAGGTCTACGACTCCGATAATCCAACTACCACCTTCGCAGATGTAGCGGGGTATGAGCCTGTAAAACAAGAGATTTCAGAGGTCGTCGACTTCCTGAAGCACCCAGCAAAGTTTACTGAGATCGGAGCGCGCATTCCGCGTGGAGTCCTTCTTGTCGGCCCTCCTGGAACCGGTAAAACGCTAATCGCGCGCGCCGTTGCTGGTGAGGCGGGTGTTCCATTTATAGCCATCACCGGATCAGACTTCATGGAGATGTTTGTCGGTGTAGGCGCAGCGCGCGTGCGAGACCTTTTCCAGACAGCGCGCAAGCAGGCCCCTGCAATTATCTTCGTCGATGAGATTGATTCAATCGGCCGCAAGCGCGGTGCCGGTGTCGGCGGAGGTCATGACGAGCGCGAGCAGACCCTCAACCAAATGCTCGCCGAGATGGACGGGTTTGAGGCCTCCGAGGGCATCGTCATGATGGCGGCCACCAACCGCCCTGATGTACTTGACCCAGCGCTTCTTCGCCCTGGCCGCTTCGACCGCCAGATCATGGTGCCTCTCCCCACACTCGGTGAGCGCATCGATATTCTCAAGGTCCACTTCCGCGCCAAGAAGATCTCTAGTGATGTCGATATCGCTGTAGTTGGGCGAGGGACGCCAGGAATGTCTGGTGCCGACCTAGCCAACTTGGTCAATGAGGCGGCCCTCTTCGCCGTGCGTAGAGGAGAGAAGTCGGTCCATGCAATCGACTTTGAGGATGCTCGAGACCGCGTGCTTATGGGGCTCAAGCGCCCCACGGTCGTAATGAACGACCTAGAGAAAGAGCACACTGCTGTTCATGAGGCAGGGCATGCACTCGCTGCCTATGTGCTCGAGCATGCTGACCCGGTGCACAAGGTGACAATTCTCCCGACTGGTATGGCCCTAGGCATGACCCAGCAACTCCCCGAGGAGGAGCGCTACTCCCACGACAAGAACTTCTTACAAGACATGCTCTGCGTACTCCTTGGAGGGCGTGTGGCCGAGATGAACGTCTACGACAGCCAATCAACTGGCGCCCAGAATGACTTGGTTAGGGGAACGGAGATCGCACGGAGAATGGTCCGCGAGTGGGGAATGTCAGACCGCATCGGCCCCATGGCTTGGGGTGCGCAGGGCGCTGTGTTCCTCGGAGAAGATCTTGTGCATACGCGCGACTACTCCGATGAGACGGCACGCGTAATTGACGAAGAGGTTGAGACGATTCTGCGTGGGCAAGAGAAGCGAACCGTTGAGTTGCTCACCAAATTTCGCCCGGGCCTAAATGCCATCACGAAAGCCCTTCTTCAACATGAGACTCTCGACGGGATCGAGGTGGAGCGCCTTGTAGATGAAGCCATGGGTTATCGCGCTGGCGGACCGCGTCGATCTTTCACTATCGACGGCGAGGTAATCGCACCAGAGCTCGTCCCTGAGGTTCTTGGGAGTGAGGGTCTTAGTAGTGAGGGCGAAGTAGGCGCTCCAGTAATTGGGCGCTTCACAGAGGACCCCGGAACCCTATAAAGAACAGTTCTATTTAAGGGCTGCTCTATTCAAGGGCTGTTCTATTCAAGAACAGTTCTATTCAAGGGCTGTTCTATTCAAGGGCTGCTCTATTTACGGGAGTGCCCCTAGGCCTGGATCTACATCAGCGGTTATGTCGCGCGCACTTGCAACCGCGGCCCATAAGTCTGTTGCACTAGTCGGCCCGACAAACGCGCGAAGTACTACCCCTTCAGCATCGGCCACTAATACCATCGGCACACCGCTAATCGCATAGCGGTCGTGTAGTTCGCGCGCCTCCGGGAATGAGAGTTCACAGACAGCGACCTCTCTGGATGCAAGGACATCGACCTTAGAACGCATCGGTGCGCATCCATCGCAGGACTCAGATGTGAAGAGAGCTACAAGCCAAGGCGCATCTGGGTTTGGAAAATCTTGCCGATGAAGTTGGCGCGGTACGGGGTATGTGTCATTAATCGGGCTCGGCTTGGATCCTCGCTGAGCTACCAAAGCAAAGACAACTCCACCAACCGCTCCAACAATTGCTATCGCTAAATAGATCAGCATCGAGGTCCACCTGATGTACTACCCACAAGTGGTGATGGGCAGACCGGAAAACCACCTGAGAGGATCAACCCTCGCGGGCCCTGAGTAGCCTCAGAGATCGTTACGAGACCATCTGCAACTACCTGCGTAACTCCTGATGATGTGAGGGTTTGGCGAGACAACCCTCCTGGTGCAAGCGTGCCGCGCTGCACCTTCGAATCAGGGAGCGCAGCAAATGCTTGCACTCTCCACGTCACACGCTTATCCGATGCATTGAAGATTGCAATCTCTCGAGTGGCACCTCCGAGCAGATCTGGGGAGAGCGAGTACCACGAACTACTCGCGAATGATGACCCTGAATCTGCAGCGACCCCGAGTTCGATGCCTGTCTGCGCGATTAGCGCAGATGCCGATATCCCTTCGATCGACTCGTCTTGGCTGTCTCCGCTCCCACGAATGCTCAAACTCCATGCGAAGGGAGTGCCTACCGGGACTCGTGAGGAAACATCTGTCACTGCGACGCTGCGCGGTGGTATCTCAACATCGATCGGAGCGAGAGTGACCGCCCCGACGAGTGCTGTATCGATGCGCACATTTACTTTGGTCGCACCTGGGTTAAGAATGCTGAGATTCGTAGATCTCCCCTCTTGTGCAGTTGATCCGGAGAACCACCACTTCTTAGCTAATTCCGGGACTCCAGCAACCAGAGTGATGCCCTTACGCCCGTCTCGGCCATCGAGAATCTGCACCTGCTCGGCGATGACGCGCCCTCTGCGCGTAGTCACTCGCGTTGCAACAGAATCTCTGCGCGGCACTAGATCATGTATGGGGATGCTCAAACGCGAGGTACCCGCTACCACAACACCTTGAGCGTCGCCGGGCTCCTCGACTCCAGTATTAGTGAAGAAGGTGAGGTCTACTACAGCGTCTCCAGGGAATGGGTTGAAGAGCGTTAACCACTGCTCGGCTCCGAGAACCGTTGTACCGCCAGCGAAGTACCAAGTATCAGATCCACCGCGCGCGCATGGAGTCGCTCCAACATCTCCGGCCCCAGAGACAGAGTGAGTAACGACAACTGGGGCACCAATCGCCTCGACCACTACTCCCGGGTCTGGGTTTGCCAATATCGAGCTGACTGGAATCGAGCGCACGCTAGGGAGCCCTGTCGCTGACGGAAGAGGACCCCCCCTAGGTGCAAGTGTGAAATCGAGCCTCCCGGTAGCGACACCAACCCCAGTCATGACGCTCACCTTTATATCAGCGACAAATGAACGGCTCCCGCCGACGTTTGCGACAGTGAGAGTCTCGTCCGCAATTCCACCAGGCTGCGAGGTTCCGCCAGCGCAGAGCCAAGTGGATCGAGTCTCTTGTGGATCTACTACCGCTTGGGCTCTCTTCCCCCCACCACTGGCGTCGCTGCTTGAGGTATCAGACGGAGCCAACCACTCAGAGACTCCGACAATTACCGTAAGAAACGCAACCGCCACCACAACACTGCGCCTACTCCGTCGGCTGCGTTTTGCCAACCGATCTGCTCTTGCCTCGCTCTTAGGAACTGAATTCTCTTGACTCATGTTCCCGGCTCCGTCTCCGCGCTAGATGAAGCATCGCTCGGCGCTATGGGATCTAGATCCGGTGCTGGATCAGGGGCTGCGTTAGAGGTTGCACTAGAAGCTGTGTCAGGGACTTCACTAGCGAGCGCGGCTGGGCTAATAAGCGAGTCAGTAAGCGAGGTGCTCCGCGGCGGGAGCGTTGATCCCGCGACTCTCCTACGCACTGTTTTCCGTGGCACCCGCTGCGAGTCAGATCGCCACATACGAATCGCTAGCAAGAAAATTGCACCCTGGAGAAGTATCGCGAATATGCGCAGCCAAGAAG